>JAHOYS010000124.1 GCA_019038815.1 Desulfobacterales bacterium
GGACTTAACCAAACATCTCACGACACGAGCTGACGACAGCCATGCAGCACCTGTCTCTGTGCTCCCGAAGGCACTCTATCATCTCTGAAAGATTCACAGGATGTCAAACCCAGGTAAGGTTCTTCGCGTTGCGTCGAATTAAACCACATGCTCCACCGCTTGTGCGGGCCCCCGTCAATTCCTTTGAGTTTTAGTCTTGCGACCGTACTCCCCAGGCGGTTCACTTAATGCGTTAGCTCCGGCACAGCAAGTTTTAATACCCGCTACACCTAGTGAACATCGTTTACTGCGTGGACTACCAGGGTATCTAATCCTGTTCGCTACCCACGCCTTCGCGCCTCAGCGTCAGTATCGGTCCAGAAAGCTGCCTTCGCCATCGGTGTTCCTCCTGATATCTACGAATTTCACCTCTACACCAGGAATTCCGCTTTCCTCTCCCGTACTCAAGTCTTGCTGTTTCAAATGCACGTCCAGGGTTGAGCCCTGGGCTTTCACATCTGACCGACAAGACCGCCTACGCGCCCTTTACGCCCAATAATTCCGAATAACGCTTGCACCCCCCGTATTACCGCGGCTGCTGGCACGGAGTTAGCCGGTGCTTCCTTCAGTGGTACCGTCAGTGCCCGGTGATATTAGCACAGGGCAGGTTCTTCCCACTTGACAGAGCTTTACGACCCGAAGGCCTTCATCACTCACGCGGCGTTGCTGCGTCAGGGTTTCCCCCATTGCGCAAAATTCCTCACTGCTGCCTCCCGTAGGAGTCTGGACCGTGTTCCAGTTCCAGTGTGACTGATCATCCTCTCAGACCAGCTAACCATCGCAGTCTTGGTAGGCTTTTACCCCACCAACTAACTAATGGTCCGCAGACTCATCTCCAAACAATTGCTTTCAAGAAGAGGCAATCTTTCATAGTTTGACTTATGTCAAAATACTTTATCCGGTATTAGCTATCCTTTCGAATAGTTATCCCGGGCTTGAAGGTAGATTATCTACGTGTTACTCACCCGTGCGCCACTCTACTCAGGATTGCAAGCAATCCCTTTCTCGTGCGACTTGCATGTGTTAAGCACGCCGCCAGCGTTCATTCTGAGCCAGGATCAAACTCTCCAGTTATAATCCTATACTATAAACTCTTTAAAGTCTTGTTTTAGACCCGCTCTAAAATTTCTCACTGACCAATTTTCAAAGATCAAAACTCTATGTTCTTTCCTTAAAAAGAACCTATAAAAGATATATGAATTTTAAATTATTGTCAAACGTTTTTTGAACAATGTTTTATTTTGCTTGTAAACAAAAATAGAATTCATTTATATATAAAAGAATAACCGATAACAAGAATCAAAAAGGATGAAATTATGGGACACCAGGATAAAGGTCATTTCGCAGCAAAGCATAAAGATAAAAAAATCAATGAAATCATAGCTGAAAAAATACGAACAGTGTCCGATGATAATTGCATTAGTTGTGCTTCAGCCCATCGGGCTGGAAAAGCACTTAATATATCTCCATCTGAAATCGGTGTACAGACAGATCTCTTAGAATTTCGCCTTGCCGAGTGCCAGCTTGGATTGTTTGGCTACAGCGATGGAAAAAAAAGGATTGATCCGAATATTGAAATTACACCCGATTTAAACGAACAACTGGACGAGATAGATAAAGACGGCAGAATATCTTGTTTGGAATGCTGGAATATTGCAAAGAATTTAAAAATTAAAAGGCTTGATATCGGATCGGCATGTGAAAAAAAAAATATCCGGATCAAACCCTGTCAACTGGGTGCTTTTTAAGCCTTCATTATTTAGTGACCATGTTTGATTGTGAATGCCCGGATTGAAATTATTCATTTATGGTAATTTTTTTTTGGGCTTTTCTCTTTCGTCTTTGCTTTTGTTTTTTTATTTTTTTTATTTTTTTTAGTTCTTTATCATCCCTTCCAGTCATGTCTGCTTCTATTTTTTCAACAAGATTCCTTAAGGCAAGAAACCTGTTTAAATGTTGAGATCTTGCCTTTCCGCACTTCACCGATAAATTGGTTTTTTTATGTTTCAAAAATACAGCAGAAGATGATTTGTTGACCTTTTGCCCTCCCCTGCCAGCTGATTTGATGAATTTTTCTTCAATATCTTCTTTTTTGATTCCCAGGGCTTTCATCTTCTTTTCAAGGTTTAATAATTTATCTTTACTTGGACCCATTGCTCTCCTGCCAGCTTAAAATATTTCATTGGGTAATTGTTTTCTCATGATTTTTTTCTATTTTGAGAGCATAAAGAACAATGATCCAATAATTACCGCTATTAAAATCAATGAGACAACACCGGCTTCGACAACTGATAAGTTTAAGCCTATCTTTGCATATAATTCTTGCAATGGCATTAAACTGGGCTCTATTAAGGTTAGAAAATTCTTTCCCGATACAATAGCATATTCGATCATGGCTACTCCTTTCCTTCTTTTTTTTCAGATAATAATCTTATTTCTGGGTCTCATCAGGAGCCGCCCAGATGATATGACTTTTATTTATAAAAAGGGTTTTATGCTTTATTGAATTTTCAAAATCAGGCGGGTTAACAGTCACATTGAATAAAATCAAAAAGGGCTCTTTATAACTTGTGACAAGATCACTTGCTCTGTCATAACCAGGATCACGGTTTATGTTTACCTGTCCAGATACTTGGGAGCCATCAATGAGCTTAATCCTAACAGTCCTATCTTTAATTTCTTTGTTTGGTGTTTGCTCAGTCATTTTGAATCTCCTATGAAAAAGATCGTTTGGAATAAATTTCTATTCAACCCATGGTTCCAGAAGACTTACTATTTGTTTTGTTGCATCAAGCCTGATTTTTTTGCCCAAAGGCAGTGTAAAACAAGGATGAGTGTGGCAGCAGTCAAATCCTCCAAGTATTGGTATATCTGTTTCCCCTGCAATTTCCATTAAAATATCATGGGGCCTTTTACTTGTATTTTGGTCATCATATTGTTCATGTTTTCCCAAAATGATTCCACATACATTTTCAAAATAATTATGTGCTTTTAAAAGTGAAAACAACCGCTCCATATAGGCAGCTGTTTTTGTGGTATCCTCAATAAACAATATTGTATTTTTATCTATTAAAGGCATATATTCAGTGCCTGTAATTGTACTTATGGCATTTAATGTTCCACCTAAAATTCTTCCTTCAGCCTGTCCTTTGTTTACGGTTATCCATTGATTTTTGTTAAGGGTTTTATCCTTTGTTTTTTCCTCCCAGTTGATGAAATCATCTGTCCAGTAATCCGGCATTTTATACGTATAAGGCAGTGACTGTTTTTCGAAAAGAATATCTTTAAAATAGGCCCAGGTCATGTCCAGAAATGGTGAAAATTCTCCAAAGGAATGAATCAAGGCCGGCCCGTAAAATGTAGTGATACCGGTTTTAGCGTAGAGTGCCAGCAAAATTGAGGTAACATCTGAATGGCCGATGATGATCTTGGGATGTTGTTTAAATGCATCATAATTAATATAGGGCAGCAATGCATTTGAATTGATTCCGCCAATGGTGGAGAGAATGCAGCCTACGTCAGGGTTAGAAATCAGGTCATTGAGCTCATCTGCTCTTTGTCTGGCATTGCCGGACCGGTACATATCCTTTTTGCCGGTAAGATTTCCCGGTAAAAGGTTGAATCCTTTGCTTTCAAGAAATCTCTTTGCCCGTTTAAATCTTTTCGGAGCCGTAACCGTACCAGGAGAAGATGGTGAAAAAAACGCTATAGTATCCCCTTTTTTAAGCGGTTCAAATATCATATTTTTCCCTTATAAGGGTTGTCTAAAAATAATTTTGTGCGTCGGTGTTAGACAAAAGACGGATTGTTCTTACAAAGCAATAGTTTAGGCTTGGAATAATCAAATACGATTAAAGTGGTTGATTATCAGTTTTCAAAGTCTCGACAGCGTTTGTGTTTTGATTCTGGTTTTTATTTTGAACCTGTTCCCGATTTCTTTTTTGCTCCTGGTTAAGATTTTGGTGCTGGTTCTTTTGATAAAGATTCCGGTGCTGATTCCGATGCTGGACCTGGTTTTGGTTCATATTCAATACATTAAGGCCAGATCCGCTGTTCCCCATACCGCGACCACCTTTTCCTCCCCGGGCGAATACTGTGCTACCCAAAGACACAAGCACCAGAATTATTCCAATGGTAATGATGTTTTTGATCATACAAGTTCTCCATCTAATATTATTAAATCTTTTTTCTCCCGGCAATTTTTAAATATTGTACTCTCTTTTTAGCTGAAAAAGCAAATTTTTATTTACTATTTTAATTTATCAG
>JAHOYS010000236.1 GCA_019038815.1 Desulfobacterales bacterium
ATGGTAATACGCCTTGTGACATAATATGTTTCACCTCGTTGATGATAGGTTTTTGGTTGCACAAACATTCTATCTGCTTGATCCATCAAGCGCAACGAGGTTTTTTGTTTTTTTTGATGGTGAATTGGGGAAAATTAAACTTTGGTGAAAATATAATTTATTCAGAAACGATCGACCAAGATCACCTTTATTGGAGATAAAAATGAAGGGATATCCATTCTGATATGGTGTGGACTTTGTCTATTTATGTAGCGACTTTGTTTTGTTGCGAGTTTTACCCCGCCGCCAGAACTATTATTAATATGCCTGGGTTCTCTGAATTAGCTATATACCCAAGACATCTTAATTTTATTCATCACACGGATAATCAACTCAATTGATCTTTCCCTAAAAAAAGCATTGTGTAATATCTCCAATTGTGGGAAGGCATAATATGTATCATGAATTGTTTATATTAAATTTTAATGGCAATATTTTGTGTTCTGAATTTTGCTGCAATGACTGAAAGAAGGAAATCAAAGTGGAGAAAATTTGTCCCGAATGCATAGATGAGTATGTTACTGAGAAAGAAAAATGTGAAAGATGTGATTCCAGACTTGTACCGGTAAATGAATTTAAGATTAAAGCTGTATGGCCACATTGTAAAAAATGTCAAAGCGCTATTTCTGAGGCAGCTGTCAAATGTGATCAATGTGGTCAATCATTATACCTTATACCCTTTTTTCCTAAAATTTCGGCATTGATAATGGGTGTTGCAGGCATCTTATGTGCAGGCTTTTTATTGGACATGATGGGAGCTTCCCGGACCGTCATGAATGGAGTTGCATTCCTTGCGGGCGTAATTATTTGGTTTTTTTTAAACCAACAAAAACATGTGACTAAAAAAGAAGGCGATATTGCCTGGAATAAAATATCTCAAAAATCTAAATTTAATTTTCGAAAGCAAAAAAGGGATGCAATGAGCTGAAAGGGATCCCTCTTCCATTGCATTCTTATGCTGTTTTTAATATACTTCGAACTAAAATTTTTTGTGTTGAAAAATATATTAATTATTTACAAAGGTTTATATAGATGGATACTCCTGCTAAATCTCCCAAGTCTGGTTCTCTAAAAATATATCATGAATTAATGGCCAATAAAGTGGGCGACATCCTCCTGGTCTCCTGCCCTTACGATGCATTTATCATGGAAGAGGAAGGCCGTCTTTCAACAAGAATCATAAATGAATACCAGGGGCTTAATCTGTCCAAGCCCCCAAGGCTTACATGGGCATCATCAGCATCAGAGGCGTTTCAAAGGCTTGAAGAGAAAAAATTTGATTTAATTATTGCCATGCCGAGCCTGGATGAAATGGATGTATATTCCTTTGGTGCAGAAGTAAAGAAAAGATACTTTGACCTGCCCTTTTTCATGCTGCTTCACAATACCTGCGATATAGATCAATATATTTGCGTTGATAACTCTAATGCCATAGACAGGACATATATCTGGGGTGGGAACGCAGACCTTTTGCTGGCCGTTATCAAGAATTTTGAAGATGAAATGAATGTTGCCTTTGATACCAGGAATGCCAATGTCAGGGTGATTATTCTCGTGGAAGATTCACCCTATCATTATTCTTCTTTTCTACCCGTGCTTTACAAACAGATTGTAATGCAGACGCAGTCTGTTATCGATGACTCCATTAATGAAGAAGACAGGTTGTTAAAAATGCGGGGTCGGCCTAAAGTATTGGTTGCCCATGATTATGAAGAGGCCATTGCACTTTATGAAAAATATAAACCATATCTTTTGTCGGTTTTTTCAGATATGCGATATCCCAAAAACGGGGCAGAGGATGAATCTGCCGGATATAAACTTCTCACGAAAATTAAAAAGGAAATCCCGGATCTGCCTGTATTGATCCTGAGTACTGAGGAGCAGAATAAGAAAAAAGTGGTTGATATCCCGGCAGTATTTATTAATAAAAATTCAAACAATTTGCATGATCGGATTAAAAGTTTTTTTGTATCATATCTCGGGTTTGGTGCCTTTGTTTTCCGGATGCCCGATGGAGAAGAAATCGCCAGGGCCAGTGATTTAAGAGCTATTGAAAAACTTCTGCCTGAAATTCCTGATGAATCCATTGTTTATCATGCCACAAACAATGATTTTTCAAGATGGTTTATGGCCAGAAGTGAAATTGATTTCGCACTCAAGCTCAAACCTTATAAAATCACTGATTTCCCAGACCCCCAGGATATGAAGAAATTTTTAGTTGAAAGTATTCATGCCAGGCGGAAGGGATCAAGACAGGGACAGATTATTGATTTTGATTCAGAAAAGTTTGATTCAGATACGGATTTTATGAAAATTGGAAACGGGTCTCTTGGTGGAAAGGCCAGGGGGCTGGCTTTTATGGCATCCCAGATTAGAAGGGACTCTTCTTTGCGTGATAAGTTTCCGGACGTTGAGATCAGTATCCCTCAGACCTTTGTGATTTCAACAGAAGGATTTAAAACATTTATCGAGGAAAATAACCTGGCAAAGCTGCTTGAATCTGATGAGAAACTGGAAGACCAGAAGATAGTTGAGCAGTTTATCCAGGCCAGATTTCCCGGCTGGTTGAAAAAAAGCCTTAAAGCCTATTTGCAAAGTGTCAGATATCCCATTGCTGTCCGGTCCTCCTCCCTTTTTGAAGATGCCCATTATCAACCCTTTGCAGGACTTTATAATACCTATATGCTTCCCAATTCACATCCAAATCTTGAAAAACGGCTTGAACGGTTGATTATTGCAATTAAACTTGTTTATGCTTCTACTTATCTCAAGGCGCCAAGATCTTATGCAAAAGCTACCATGCATCGAACCGAAGATGAGGAAATGGCTGTGATTCTACAGCAGCTGACAGGTATGGAATATAACAACTATTTTTATCCGACAATTTCAGGGGTGGCTCAGTCCTATAATTTTTATCCCATCTCCCATTTGAAGTCAGAAGAAGGTATTAGCCATATTGCCCTGGGGCTTGGGAAAATTGTCATGGAAGGTGGCAAGACCTTAAGATTCTGTCCGAAATATCCCCAGTTCTTACCCCAGTTTTCTATTGTAAATGATATTCTTGAAAATTCTCAAAAATATTTTTATGCATTAAAACTCGACGAATTCCCTGATGATGAAAAATTTATTTCCAGCTCCACTGAAGACCTTACCCTTGCAACGCTTGATTTAAGTGATGCAACCGATCATCCAATGGTCAGAATTTTGTCCTCCACCTTTTATGTGCAGGACAACAGGATCAGGGATTCTTTTTCCAATAAAGGATTCCCTGTCTTAACTTTTGCCAATATCTTAAAATACAACTCTTTCCCTTTGGCCAAACTTCTTGAAGAGGTCACAAAAATAGGCAGTAAATGGATGGGGACTTCTGTTGAGGTGGAGTTTGCAGTTAATTTGCCTGAGGATGAGAATCAGAAGCCGCAATTCTCATTACTTCAAATCAGGCCTATGGGGCGGTATAAGCAAAATCTTGGAGTTAAAATAGGAAAAGATGAAATTAAGGAAGCTTTTTGTTATTCTACGCTGTCACTTGGTAATGGTGAATATAAAGATATCTATGATGTGGTGTATGTAGATCCTGAAACCTTTGACTCGGCAAAGACCGTTGAAATCACAGCAGAAATAAACAAAATCAATGCCTTGTTTAATAAAAATGGCAAAAAATACGTTTTGATCGGGCCGGGCCGGTGGGGGTCATCAGACCGCTGGCTTGGTATTCCCGTGGTCTGGAATGATATTTCCAATGTGGGGGTGATGCTGGAAACCACCATTGAAAGCATTAAGGCTGATCCTTCCCAGGGGTCCCACTTTTTTCAGAATATCACTTCCCTTGGTATCAGCTATATTACCATATCAGATAAGGGGGATGATTTTATTGATTATGAATTTTTCAAGTGTCAGGCATGTGAAAATGTAACAACTTATTTAAAGCATATAAAATTTGAAAATCCCATAAAAATCCTTGTGGACGGAAAGACATCACAGGCAGTACTGATGCCCTATAAAGATGAAGAGCCCGAAGATATCATGAATGACATACCGGTCATTGATTCATGATAGCAGTGAACAGGACTGTTCTGGTAAGAGATATTATTTTCAAACATTGTATTCAACGGAGCAAGCGCATAAATGGAACTGACAGATGTTCAAAAACTGATCAATGAAAGATTGCTGACATCTTCAAAAGCTTTGGCTGAAGATGAGGCTAAAAAAATATTTAAATTGTTTCATATCCCGGTTGTGGAAGAAAAACGGGA
>JAHOYS010000103.1 GCA_019038815.1 Desulfobacterales bacterium
AATTAATACTATAAAGCGTGCATACTATGCAGGATACAATATTTATCAATCTGATAATTCTTGGCAAGGAAAATTAAATGAAAAAAAGCATCATAAAAAGTACTGGAATGTTTGTACCGCCCAACGTCATTACCAACCATGATCTTGAAAAAATCTTAGACACCTCGGATGAATGGATAAGACAAAGAACGGGGATCGAGCAAAGATACTGGATCGATCCGGAAGGTGTAACCGGTTCGTCTGATCTGGGGTTTGAGGCAGCTAAAATAGCTTTGGACAATGCCGGATGGGAGCCCGAAGATCTTGATTTTATTATATTTGCTACGCTAAGTCCTGATATCATGTTTCCAGGCTCAGGATGTCTGCTTCAGGCAAAACTGGGTCTCAACTCTACTCCTGCATTAGATATCAGACAGCAGTGTACAGGCTTCCTTTACGGTCTTGCCACAGCAGATGCCTATATAAAAACAGGCCTTGCCAATAAAATTCTTCTGGTTGGTGGAGAAGTACACTCTTCAGGTCTTGATAAATCAACCAGGGGAAGGGATGTTACGGTTATATTCGGTGATGGGGCAGCAGCCGTGTGTGTTGAAGGAGTTGAAACCGATGAGACGGCAGGAGTACTTGCTTCGTCGCTTCATGCAGATGGCAGTTTTGCCGAGGCATTAACGGTTGAACTTCCGGCATCAAGACTTCCGATTCGCGTTCCGCCGGAAGTACCGCTTGATGATGCAAGATACTATCCTGTCATGGATGGTCCGGTCATATTTAAAAAAGCAGTCAGGATGCTGCCAAAGGTCATAAACGAATCCCTTAAAAAAGCACAGATCAGTCTTGATGAAGTTGATTTGATTATCCCGCACCAGGCCAATATGAGAATTAATCAAGCCATGGGACAATTTTTAAAATTAGATGAGAATAAAATATTTCATAATATTCAAAAATATGGGAATACCACTGCAGCCAGTATTCCGCTTGCACTTCATGAAGCAGTGGAACAGGGACGTATCGGCAAATCCGGTGATATCGTTATTTTCACGGGTCTTGGTGCCGGCCTTACCTGGGGCAGTGTGATTTATAAATTTTTATAATGATCCTTTAAATAAAGTATCAAGATAAAATTTTGTTGCAGAATCAAGTGAATTAAGATCATATGTTTCATCATCATTTTTTTTTCTGATTTGATCCCTGATATCAGAAGCAAGCACTTTTCCCAGTTCAACACCGAATTGATCAAAAGGATTCACACCAAGGATAAATCCTTCATATATGGTTTTTGCTTCATAGAAACCCAGGAGCAAACCAATACTTTCAGGTGTCAGGTCATTGATAAGAATAGTGGAAGAGGGCCTGTTTCCTGTGAAATATTTTGCCTTGTTATCATTATCTTTTCCTATGGCCAGGGCCTTGGCCTGTGCAATCATATTAGCCCATAATTCCTGGTGGTTGTAAACCCCTTTTGATTTAGCCTGATCCTTGTTATAAACCGGTTTTACAACCCCGATAAATTCAATGGGAAACGGACTTCCCTGGTGGGCAAGCTGGAAAAATGAATGCTGTGCATTGGTTCCGGGCTCACCAAAAATAATAACCCCGGTCTGATGATCAATAATTTTACCGTCAGATGTTATTGTTTTTCCAAGACTTTCCATAGATAGCTGCTGTACATGAGGCACAAGTTTGGAAAGGGCACTTGAATAGGGAATAATCGCCTGGGCCGGATAATGTAAAAAATTGGAATTCCATATGCTGATCAATGCTGCCGTCAAAGGGATATTTTTTTCTTCCGGAGCATTTAAGGCATGCAGGTCCATATCATGACAGCCTTTTAAAAAACGGCTGAAAACATCAAAACCAAAAGCAAGGCTTAACGGCAGCCCTCCGACTGCAGAGGTCACAGAATATCTGCCGCCAATAAAATCAAACATATGAAAAACACCCAGGCCGGCATTTGAGGGATGATCACCAGGGCTGTCCTTGGCTGTAATAGTCACAAGATGTTTTAAAGGATCAAGGTGATTATTCTTTAAAAATAACAGGGTCTGGCTGAGGTTGGCCATGGTTTCGGTTGTGGTATATGATTTTGAAATGACAATCCAGAGACAGGTTTCAGGGTCAATGGCTTTAATTGTCTGCCCAAAGTTATCAATATCCACATTGGGTAAAAAATGCAGATTAACAAGCGGATCAATATTATGTTTTAATGCAGTATAAACAAATTTGCACCCGAGATAAGAGCCGCCGATTCCAATGACAACCGCATCGGTAAAAGATTTTCCGGTAGAACCTTGCAGCTCATTATTATGAACTTTTTTAGAAAAATATTGTATCTGTTTGTTCACACGTTTGATTTCCGGCATGACATCCAGATCATCCAATGCGATATTATCATGGGTAAAGTCTCTTGCGGCAGTATGAAGGGCGGCTCTATTTTCAGTTATATTAACGATTTTGCCCGATGCCATGTCTGAAAATGAATTTTTTGCTCTGGTTTCTCCGGCAAGGTCAAATAATTCATTGAGCAAAATATCATCTACTCTCTGCTTGGAAAAATCATAGAAAAATCCATCCAGTTTTAATGAAAAATTTTCAAGCCTGCCCTTATCTTGAATTAAATTTTTTAAATGAAATTTTTTGTCCTCAAAGGTTTTTGAAAGACGTCTTAGATTTTGACAGGCGTTACAAGCGCTAAATATTTTCCGGCCCATTAATAACTTTCCCTTTTAATTTCCTGTGTAATACATTCAGATAACTGGCCGGGAGTTATATCGAGGTGATAAAAAATTTTATTTTCCAGGTCCAATGTGTTTGCCCACATGATCTGAATATGGTCCTTAAATTCTTTTCTGGTTCCATATCGTAATTTAATGTATTCAAGTCTTTTTTTCAACGGTACCACCTTGTCATGCAATACTCTTTTATCTGAATAATTGACTATTTCCTGCTCTGAAACAGGAGAATCATTGCCATAAAAATCCAGAACAACATGCTGACGTATGATATTGCCCACTTCGGGATATCCCAGGCTTGTTAACATCAGGCCGCCGGTTTCAGAATGAATCTCTTTTGTATCAAAGCTTCTGGTTTTTGTTATATCGTGAAGCAGTGCGGCAGAAGTTACCAGGCGGGTATTAAGATTAGGAAATTGTTTTTTAAGCTTTATGCATATAAAAAATGCAATATTAGAAACCATGATAGAGTGGTCGATAATATGATCCATCATGCTTATATTTTTTATCAGTTTAAAACACTCTTTTATAGACGGTATGTTCATAGACCCCTGGTTAAATTATTTTAAATGATAAAATAGTATTGAAGTTATACCCCTTACTGTTATTATATAAAAGGATTTTTTTAAGGCTGTGATACAATTAAAATGTTAAAAAAAATAATTTCAGGCGGACAGACCGGTGCAGACAGGGCAGCACTTGACGTTGCCATTAAATTCAATATTGAACATGGCGGATGGCTTCCAAAAGGTCGAAAAACGGAAAAAGGGCCTTTGCCGGCAAAATATCAATTGAATGAAATGGATACGGCAGATTACAAAGCCAGAACAAAGCAGAATATCGTTGAATCCCATGGTACCGTGATTATTTCCCGTGGCAGGCTTACCGGGGGATCAAAGCTTACCCAAAGTTTTGCAGAATTTATCGGCAGGCCGAATTGTTATATTGATCTGTTAAATACAGAAGAGTTTGAAGCATCCATTATTTTAAAATCTTTTATATTGGAAAATAAAATCCAAATTTTAAATGTAGCAGGTCCCAGATTGAGCCATAATCCAGGGATTTACATGGATGTTAAAACAGTTCTCGAAGCCATGCTCTATCTTCTTTTTCTGGATACGCGAAAGGACAGGGTTCTTAAAAAATATATACCTTCTTATCCTGTTAAAGAGGATTTTCCTCAAACCCTGGAAGAGTCCATTGATCTGCTGCGTGACGATTTGCCTCTAAAAACAAAAATATTTATTGCGAAAAGTGAACACCATAATATCAGCATGCTTTATTTTGTCCTGCTGGAATATTTAAGACACAGGGTTGGATTTGATGTGGAAAATCAAGCACTGTTAAAAGATTGTTCTTCTAAGATAAACGATGATATCTGTACCATTGAGGATGCGGTTATGGAGATTTTAAAACAATTGAAGCAATGTCTTGAAACAGATCATATACTGCGGGTAGTTAAATGATACCTATTCGCGACAACCAGCCCTCCAGTTGTTTCCCTGTTGTTACATATGTCCTCATGGGGATCAACCTGCTGGTATTTA
>JAHOYS010000231.1 GCA_019038815.1 Desulfobacterales bacterium
ACCGGTAATGGTCAAACACTCCAGATCAAGATAATTTTCTGCATTGTCATGGTAAAGGAATACTGATTTTGCAGGCAAAAGTTCATCCCTGTCATTGAAATTAAGAATAATCGGAAGCATTGGAAGCGCCCGGAACCTGACACTCAAATCATAGGATTTGCTTTTAATCATAGTCCCGCCCAATTTCTGGCAGCGCATTTTTAATTTTTCAAGCTGACCTGAAAAAGTGGTTTCAATAATTTTGTTTGTATTTGAAGTAAAACTTGAAAATAGAGGGCCTGCATTTGCAAACTCTCTGAATGTCACAAGTCTGTTTGAGCTTTCAGATTTTTTTTGGGGACACATTAATAAATACTTGCAGAAAACTACCCTGACGGCAAAACTAAGTTCCTCTCCTGTAATATCCTTGAAACCATTCTGGTCAAATACGATCTTACGATTAAAAAATTCAAACACAAATGATTGATTCTGTTTTTGAAGACCCAGTATCCTGGCCTTTTTTGAAAAATCAAAATCCTTGAGTTGTGACAGGTACTCACTGTATGTAATATCAAATATCTTTGATTTTTCCATATCAGGCTACTTTTTTTTCAATTTTGCAAGCTTTTCCTGCAAAACATCATATTCATCTTCATAATCAAGTAGATCCATCATCACCGGGGGTTTGGCAGAATGCGCAGGCAGACGGGACCTGGTCTCTTTGATCAAAACTTCAAGCTCAGCCATTCTCTTTATTATATCATCAATTTTATCCCGACCAACTTTTTTTGGCATATCAGTATTTTACTCCTGCTGCTTTGACAAATTCAGCCGCATGGGAATGACAGGGGGTAACCCCATATACCATACCGCAGGAAGGACATTGAGACTCCATGTATTCCATTTGAAAAACCACATCACAATTGGTGCAGTCTATTTCAAGAGAGGTTGCCACAGGGCTTTTATTAAAACCCATCATTCTGATTTTATCAACGATTTGCTTTCCTGATTCAAAAGCACCGGAACATCCGTCATGCATAATTTATTCTCCCTGTTTTTATTTATTTTATTAAAAATTAGCAGAAAAGCTATAGAGATGAATTGATCTAAATCAAGAAAACTAAAAAAAATTATTTTCCAGCCATTACAACCTCGATATCATCAGAAGCCTTAGCCATAAAACCATCCTGTACCATTGATCTAAGTTGACTTCAAACTTCACTTTTGATTTTTAAAAAACTGTCTAAAGATTTACTGTCTAAATGACGATAACGGAATATATGCTCGGCAAGCTGAAGAACAAACCTTCTGGAAGGTTGGGATGTAAAACTGTCGGCCTGAGCTTTTTAAGGGATTATGGCAGTGAGAGATGGCCATCACAAAAAGGGGGTTAGCCGAATGAAAAATTCAATGCTTGTTAAAATACTGACAAAATGCAGCAAGCAAGTTTTTGAAGAAATGACTGCTACTAAAGTGATTCAAGTTACTGCCAAACGGGACCAGCGTTTCACTGACAGCTTTCCTGTTGCCCAGATCATCGATTACGAGGAGCTCGAAGCACCAGGCACAGGCCAGTTCATATTGGGGATTAGTGATATTCCGATGGCATTGTTTGTTGCCACTGCAGTGGGACAAAATATGGGGATCGCACTTGATAATGTATTTGATGAAACCGCGGGTGATATTCTCGGTGAGTTGCTCAACACGGTGGTGGGACGGGCTACTACGGAATGGGATAAATTGGGAGTTGCGGTTCGCTTCGGCCCGCCGGCTTTGGTAAAAAACTTCGTAATCGAGCAGAACGAAAGCCTTTATACGGAAGACTACATCATTATCCTTACCATGGGTGTCAGCCACGTCGCCATCCGATTCTCTATCACCAATAACATTAAGCAGCTCGAGGATGGGAAGAAGGTTTTAGTGGTCGACGATTCTAAAATTATTCGGAGTATTCTGGTCAATGTTTTGGAAAAAGTAGGATTTGAGGTTGCACAGGCCGCTGACGGCAAAGAGGCGGTCGACATCCACGCATCGTTTAAGCCGGATCTGACGATAATGGATCTGGTGATGCCCAACTTGGGGGGGCTGGATGCGATAGTAAATATTCAGGCGCACACCCCGGATGCTAAGTTCATTATACTGACCTCTACCTCCCGGACCGATGAAGTGGTGACCGCTTCTACCCTTGGGGTTAAGAAATATTTAGTAAAACCGCTGAAAATGGACCAGTTCATGGATGCTGTCCGCAACATCCTTGAATCCAAATAAACGCTGCATTGAAATATCACAATATGATAATTGCACGATAAGGAAAAAAATAAGTAAAATTTTATAGGTAGGCAAAATTTTCCATGTTTTTTTAACTTGACCAGATCTGCACAGGACGGTTCAGCCGATCTACATAAACATTGCCAGTTTCTTTTTATCAAGAGCGCCGATAGTGATCTTCAGAGGTTCTTTGTGTTTTTTTGCCAGTGCAAACCAGTTTTCGATCTCATCTGTCAAAAATTCTTCTCCTACTTCATTTGTATTGACGTTTTCCCCCACGGAATTATCCATACGTCCCGAATTGATAAACGTCCATTGATTTTCCAGCTTTGAAATAATACCGGTATGGCCCTTTGTCAGCGTTGAAAAGGAAAGGATGCGGCCTTCCTTGAAAAGAGGTTTTATCTCGTGAATGAATTTTCTGGCACTCTGTACGGGATTTTCAATGTCCCCATAGGATTTTGAAACCACTGTTTTGCCTGTTTTTTCTGTCAGACCTTCTCCGGTCAAATACGCATTAGCCGGCAGCCTGTCATGAACAGCCATTTTTATCAGACTGTTTTTGATGCCTTCCTGCCCATGGTACTTATATCCAAGGGATTTTATACCGTTGACCACCAGTTCATAACAGTCGATTTTTTTGTACGAAGTCCCTATATACGGTTTTACGGCATTGATGAGTCGTGCTGACAGGGCTTCATCAGTCTTATCAAAATTCTGATTCTGATTCTGATTCTGATTCTCTGCAACCAGAGACTGTTTTGTCACTTGCTTTTTGCCCCAAGTAATCTCATGGGTGGCCGGATCGATATAGATGGTTTCACCGGAACCGATTCTGGTAAACGGTTTGTTCTGGTTTATTTTTGCGTGGATGATACGCCAGCAATCCTTTTGATACTGCGGGTGTTTTACAAGCAGATGTGAGACAGTGGGCATGTCCCGGGTGATGGTCCCGATGGCGACAGATGCGGTATCTTCCGAATTCACAGAAGCTCCGGTGATATCGGGGCTTTCAACTTTTTTGCGCAGAATTTCTGAAAAAAGACCATCTGGAGGTGTGCGGTCTGTTTTCGGTACAGACACAGTTTTGTTGTTCGATATGATCTGATGCAGTTCCATTGTAAACACCTGTCCCAAAAAATTTGTTGTATTTATTTTTAATCTCTTTTGGCTGTTTCCCAAACCGGCCTTATGCGAAAACGAATTCAAAGAGACTACCTGCCGAAAAAGAATGCAATATCTGTGCCGTATCTTTCTTTTGTCATTGCCGCTCTCTTTACCCGGCACTTGATCAGGCAGGAATCTTAGCCTGTTTGGGCACCATACAATTAAATAGTTCCTGTATAATATGCCCTGCATAACGTATTTACTAAACCCATTTGTTCCACTGTATTACACTGCACATTAAGCAGTTGAGGATTTGCAACCATAATGGCCAGACATTTCGCCCTTGACAGAGCTACATTAAGTCTCTTTTTGCTAAAAAGAAAATCTATGAATCTCGGTAAATATTCCTGGTTGGATGTAGCCATGGAAACTATTACAATTTCTGCTTCCTGTCCTTGAAACTTGTCAACTGTCCCAATCCTGGCTTCATCCGGCAACTCTGTGCGAAGTAAATTCACCTGCATATTATAAGGTGCTACAATCAGAATATTATCAAGAATTATCGGTTTGATTCCATTTGACTTGTTGCAATATGACTGCCTCAATAAATAAGTAATTAAATTCTTTATGGTCTGGGCTTCTTCAATACTGGACTGTGAACAGGTATCATGATCAACAGGAATAAATTTGATACCCGTCTGTGGCAAATGAAATTTTTGATTATCTTGAAAAATCAAATATTGATTGGAATTTTCTTTTTCTGAAACAAGACGGCCATTATATGATACATCAGAAATAAAATTACTGACATCGGGGTGCATCCTGTAGGTTTTGGGTAAGAAAATTCCCATAAGGATTCAGGATGGAAACTTGAGGTAATTCTATTGTATCAATGTCATAAGTT
>JAHOYS010000001.1 GCA_019038815.1 Desulfobacterales bacterium
GCATATACACAATTTGACAAATTTCACACAAACTACTAAAATTATCTTCACTTATTTTTTTTGTGATTGAATTTCCATAATCAAAGATGATTTTTTCATTAATATGAAAAAGAAAAAGCCGACACGAATATGGGGAAGAGGTATGCAAAAGATAAAAAAAATACTTTGCACAACAGATTTGTCAAAATTTTCCAATCGTTTACTTTCCTGGGGAGTCGAGATTTGTTTACGGTTTGATGCTTCTTTTTTTGTCTTTCATGCTATTCCTCCCCCCCACGGTTCTGTATCCAGGCAAATTGAGTTCGAAAGGGGCGGTGAAAAAAAAGAAAAGATCAAGGATGCCCATGGAAAAATAAAAATTTTTATGGAGCGCTTTGATATAAAATGGGATTTGGTCATAACTTATGGCGATCCTGTCCTTGAAGTTGCAAAGGTCGCAAAAAAGATAGAACCAGATATTGTAATCGCGGCAAGTCATGGGTTTTCAGAATTCCAGCAGTTTTTTATCGGTTCAGTCGTAGGGCGAATGGCACAAACATTCTCGCAGCCTTTTTTAGTGATACCCCCCGGTAAAATCGTTTCTGATACAACTGGTCCAAAATTGCAATTTACAAATATCATAATCGCCTGCAGGTTGTCGGAATCAGATTCACACCTTAAAAAATATGCTCTGGCTTTTTCTGAAAAATTCAATTCAAAGATTTGTCTGGTTCATGTCATGGAATCTCCGGTAAACGAGGAAATTGTGAAGATCACTTCCGCGCCTTATGATAAAGTCCAAAGACGGCTGGAAGAAAAATTGTCATTAAGACTGAAAAATATGATGTCGGCAAAAACGCATATCCTGCGGGGAATTCCAGGTGAAGAACTGGCTTTGTATGCGAAAAGCAATGAAACAGACTTGATAATAGCAGGGGTTGATGATCGGCCGGGCAGGATCATTACCACCACAACAGCAGCGTTGCTGCGTCATTTACCATGTGCAGTGCTGACAGTTCCCATAAAATCCAATTGATACGCCCATAAAATTTGAATTTTGGATGAAGCAATGGCATTAAAAACAGGTATCGTAAAAGAGAATATATTTTTAAAGCATATTCCGGGGGATGGCTGTCCTGAGACCCCCCAAAGACTTAAATCCATATATTCCATGCTGAATGATCCTGACATGCAGGATATTTTTGTTGAGGTTCTGCCCAAAAAAGCTGAAAAAGAAGATATTCTTCTTTTTCATTCCCAGGAGTATTTTGAAAAAATAGCTGAAACCAAAGGTAAAAAACTCATCGCACTTACAGCGGACACACATGCCTGTGAAGATACATTTGACGCGGCACTTTATGCTGCAGGCGGATTTTTAAAAGTCATATCACAGGTGGTTGCAAGCAAACTAGATAATGCTTTTGCTTTAATAAGACCCCCCGGTCATCATGCGGAAAAAAGTCGGGCCATGGGCTATTGCCTGTTCAACCATGTTGCTCTGGGTGCAATATTTGCGCAAAAGATTTTAAAATTAGGCAGGATACTGATTGTCGACTGGGATGTTCATCATGGGAACGGCACCCAGCATGCATTTGAAAGAGATCCCAATGTTTTGTTTTTTTCCGTTCATCAAGCAGGACTTTTCCCAGGTACAGGAATTTTTACAGAAACAGGTTTAGGTCCAGGAGAGGGATATACGATCAATCTGCCCCTCCCGAAGGGTTATGGTGATGCAGAATACGCTTCAATTTTTGAGCGTTTGCTTGCGCCTGTGGCAGAACGATTTATGCCGGAACTGATTCTTGTTTCAGCGGGCTTTGATACCCACAAAGATGATCCAATGGGGGGTATGCTGATGACCGCTTCAGGATTTGCTGGAATTACAGCGTCTATAAAAAGAACAGCAGACAAGGTATGTGACGGTAAACTGGTTATGTCTCTTGAAGGTGGGTATAATTCAGATGCACTTTCCAGGGCGGTAAAAGCTGTCTTAAAGGAGATGGCGGGTATTACATGCTGTGATGTCAGTGCAATGGCAGCAAAAGCAGATAAAAAAAAGATTGATTATCTAGTTCGGCGCTACATTGAGGTACACAAACATTTATGGAAGTCTTTTTAATGTTTTAGGTATGGTATTATGAATAAGATTAAAATTATGGAAGCTGCAGTGAGAAAATGGCAAAAGATCATAGACAAAAAAGGCTCTGACGGAGGAGTGTTGGATTGTCCTCCATGCAGAATATTTTATTTCACGATTTGCATAGGATGCCCCATTGCTCAATATACGGGACAAAAATTCTGCAAAGGCTCTCCTTATATTCCATGGTTCAGACACCAGTTGGAAAAGCATGACAAACTTTTCAAAAAAGTATATTGCCCGGAATGTGAGAAGCTTGCCCGGGATATGCAGAATTTCATGATTGAAATAAGAGATCATTTGAAAGAAAAAAAAGCGCAAAAAGAAAGGAAAAAAGAGTGCTAATCACTGCATTACTTTTTGCAGAAATTTTTTGCATGTGCACAGCTGCATTTTTTTTGTTTCGCATGAACGACAATACTTTTTCAGAATCAGCTTCATATGCCATTATCACAGTTTTTATGCTGCTGTCTTTTATTCGCCAGATATCTTTTATTACAGGCTATCCCGTTATTTCCATATGTATGGAGGTTTTTTTTCTTGTTGTCTCATTTGTTTTTATCTTTAGACATCGTTCATATATTTTCAGTGTATTCGATACATTGAAAAACTTTGGGTCTGCAAATTCCATATCTTTCATTTTTTTAATTTTATGCTTTTTGTACATGGTGTTCCATGTTTTTTTGCCTGTTCCAAAAGAATTTCAAAATGAGCTTTATACTATACCCATGTACGAAAAAAGCGGATTGTTTTCGCTTGCAGCTGCTTCTGAATTTCCGGCGTTTTCACCAGTTAACCATCGTATTTTATTTAATACATTTTTGCGGGTCGGCACAGATTCCAGTGCTGGGATTTTTTGTTTTTTAGCGTATCTTTCCATAGGCTTTTCCACGTATGCCCTTGCCAGGCGTTATTCATGGCAGCCCACAGCATTTACCACTGCCATTTTGGTCATGTCCATGCCCCGGCTTGTTGTCCAGGCAATATATCCGGGCACACAGATCATATCTGTTGCAGCGATATTATTTTGTATCCTTGCAATTTATCGAATAGTAGAGCAGCCAAACCTGACGGATCTCATTTTATTGGTTCTGGGCATCTTTTTTTGTATATCTGAAAGTATTGCCAGCATGATTTTTGTGCCGATCCTTTTTGTTCTGTCCTGCGTAGTTCTTTTCAGGAGACATGGTATTATCACATGGAAAAGCATATTAGGGGAAAACCGTTATGTTTTTTTTGCTGTTGTGCCCGCTGTAATTTTTTCACAATGCTGGCTTTTTTTGTTTAATCATTTTTATAAAAATTCCTGGTCTGGTGCATTTTCAACTATTTCTTTCAATAACGATGGGATACAGGGAGCGTCAGCAAATTTTATACGTTATATTTTTGAAAGTTTTTATTTTACAGCGCCCCTAGATATATTTTTCGAAAGGATTTTTAACTGGAGCATGGCACAAACCCTGCAATCTCTTTATGATTTTTGGGTAAGACCATTTTGGGGTGAAAGTGGCGCTGTCCAGGCATTTCATTTAACATGGATGCCAAATGAGATATTTTCATTCGGGCCTGCTGGATTTTTCCTTGTGCTTCCAGCCTTATTTTATGCCATGCTAAAGGGTCCCCGCAGGCTAAAAGCTGTTGCTACAGGCTTTGTTGCTTATTTTTACCTGGTATCTTTGATTATTGCATGGGCACCGGGCAATATAAAGTTTTTTGAGATTTTTTATGTATGTTCAGGGTTCAGCATCGCCTTTTTTTTCCCGCCCTGGCGATTTACAAAAAGAATTAAGAAAATTTTTCAGTTAGTTGGATGCAGCCTGTTATTTTTCACACTTTTAGCAGCTTATTAAGTTTTAAGAAAATTTCGAAAGAAATGTCTTTACTGGTCGGGGCGAACAGATTCGAACTGCCGACATCCTGCTCCCAAAGCAGGCGCGCTACCAGACTGCGCTACGCCCCGATTCCAATAATTGACACAATTGCATCAAATATCATTTTCAAATAATAAAGGCAAGGAATTTCCAAGTCCATT
>JAHOYS010000032.1 GCA_019038815.1 Desulfobacterales bacterium
AATTTTCCTGTGGTCTTGCTTTTGGCGGCCACAGGGATTATCTATCTAAAAAAAGGGGGTATCCCTCTTAAAGGAGAAAAAACAATGTACGATCGAATGCAGGAACTAAGTACCCGGAATATGGAAAAGATCCATGATGCTGCCATGGATCTTCTAAAAAATACCGGTGTTTCCTTTAATGAAAAAGAGGCGCTTGAAATTTTCAAGGCAAACGGACACAGGGTAGAAGGTGCAACAGTATTTTTTGAAGAATCCGACATTCAAAAAGCATTGAAAACAGCACCCAGACGTTTTACCGTCCATGCCAGGAACCCGGAAAAAAATGTGGAAATCGGAGATGATGATTTTGTGTTCCTGCCTGGATACGGCGCCCCCTTTGTCATGGATGCTCAAGGAAATCAGCGCCAGGCCACCATGGAAGATTATGACAATTTCTGTAAGCTGATCCAGACCTCTCCGTACATCAACATGAACGGCTGGATGATGGTGGAACCGGCTGACATGCCCCATGAAACTGTCCATCTTGACCTGAACCTGTCCAACATGCTCTTATGCGACAAGCCCTTCATGGGAAGCCCGGTATCCCGCCAGGGCGCCCTGGACGGCATTGAAATGGCCGGTATCCTCTGGGGCGGCAAGAAAAATATCATGGACAAAACCGTATCAGTTTCTATGATTAACTCCCTGTCCCCCCTGCAATTTGCCGATGAAATGATCGGATCACTCATTGAACTTGCCCGTCACAACCAGGCCTGTGTAGTGGCCTCCCTGATCATGGCCGGCGGTTCCGGTCCTGTGACCCTGGACGGTGTTCTGGCTCTCCAGAATGCTGAAATCCTGGCCGGTATCACCCTGGCCCAGCTGGTCAGACCGGGAGCCCCCGTGATCTACGGGTCCACCTCCTCTGCCATGGATATGAAAACAGGTGCTCTCTCCATTGGTGCACCCGAGCTTTCCAAAAACATTCATCTGGTGGCCCAGATGGCACGGTTCTATAATCTTCCCTCAAGATCCGGCGGTGGCCTGACTGATGCCTTGTGTGCCGATGCCCAGGCTGGTGCGGAATCTGCCATAGCCCTTTCCACTGCAGTCAGGAGCGGGGTCAATTTTATCCTCCACTCCTGCGGTATCCTGGGCTCCTATATTGCCATGAGTTTTGAAAAATTCCTCGTAGACGAGGAAGTCTGCGGCATGGTGCGGAATATGATACGCCCCCTGGCTCTTACTGATGATTCCATTGATATTGACGTGATCAAAGAAGTGGGAATCGGCGGACAATACCTGACCCATCCCAAGACCTTCAAACTGTGCCGAACCGAATTTTTCATGCCCACTCTTATGAGCCGTAAAAACCCGGACGCCTGGGCAAAGGATGGAAAAAAGCACATCAACCAGATTGCCGAAGACAAGGTGGCACAAAGGCTGGCTTCCTATGAAAAACCAGATATTGACCCCAAAATTGAAAAACAATTAACCCAATATGTTGAAAAACGAAAAAACCCTTAAAGGAGAAAAAAATGACTGATTTTAATGCAATGACAGATGCCCTGGTTTCCTGTGACAGTGCCAAACTGACAGGCCTTGTAAATGATGCCCTGGCCCAGGACACTCCGGCCGGTGAAATCCTCAACAAAGGCCTGATTGCCGGCATGGACATTGTCGGTGAAAAAATGGAAAACGGCGACATGTTCATCCCAGAAGTTCTTATGGCAGCCAAGGCCATGGGAGACTGTGTCGTAATCCTCAAACCCCTGTTGGGAGAAGATGAATCCGCCACCAGTGCCAACGTGATCATCGGCACGGTCAAGGGCGACCTCCATGACATCGGTAAAAATCTTGTGGCCATGATGATGGGAAGCGCAGGAATGGAAGTCCATAACCTCGGAGTGGATATTGCCCCGGAGGATTTTGTCACCCAGATCAAAGAAAAAAATGCCCAGATCGTTTGCCTGTCAGCTCTTCTGACTACCACCATGCCCATGATGAAACAAACCGTGGACGCTATTGTGGAATCGGGGCTCAGGGACCAGGTTAAAATTCTTGTGGGTGGCGCACCGGTTACCCAGGCATTTGCCGATGAAATCGGGGCAGACGGGTTTGCAGCAGATGCCGGCTCTGCTTCAAAACTTGCCAAATCCCTGGCAAATTAAACAGGATCAACTAAACCTACAGTATAAATACAGGAGAGAAAAACCATGTTCGAAGTAATAGGAGAAAGAATCAACACCTCCAGAAAACTTGTCCAGGCAGCTGTGGCAGAGCGGGATGCAGACTACATCATTGATGATGTAAAAAAACAGCAGCAGGCCGGCGCCAACTATATTGATGTCAATGCAGGTGCCCGCATCGGGCATGAGACCGAAGACATGAAGTGGCTGCTGGACACCATCCAGCCCATTGCCACCGTGCCTCTTACCCTGGACAGCCCGGACCCGGCCGTCCTGGAAATGGCCTTTAAAATGGTGGAAAAGACCCCCATGATCAACTCCATCAGCCTGGAAAAAGAACGCTTTGAAGCCATGATGCCCTTTCTTGACGGAAAGGAGTGCAAAATCATTGCACTTTGCATGGATGATGCCGGCATGCCTGCCTCTTCCGATGACATTCTGGGCCGCGCCAAAGGCCTGGTGGAGGAACTCAACAAGGTCGGCATCCCCACAGCCTCCATCTATGTGGATCCGTTGGTTCAGCCCATCAGTACAGACTCCAATAAGGGTGTCATGGTTCTGGATGCGGTCCGGGCCATCAAAGCTGAATTTCCAGATGTTCATATCACCGGAGGCCTGTCCAACATCTCCTACGGCCTGCCCCAGCGCCACATCATCAACCGGACCTTTGTTACTCTGATGATGGATGCAGGCATGGATTCCGCTATTATTGATCCTTTGGACAAAAAGATTATGGCCACTATCAGAACCGCAGACATGCTCCTGAGCCATGACGATTATTGCATGAACTTTCTTAAAGGGGTTCGTTCCGGAGCCATTGAAAGTTAAATCTCCACCTTGTTAAAAACGGTTGTATACAAAGATCCCGCTGAACATAGTCAGCGGGATCTTTTTTGTTTAAGAATTCGGTCTTTCTGCTATTTGCTCTGGCGGTATGAGAGCCAGACAACACCTGTGATCACAAGCAGGGTTCCCACCAGTTGAACAGGCGTGAGACGTTCTCCCAGCAAAAACCAGGCATAGACCCCTGCAAAGAGGATTTCAGACATTACAATAATACTGGCAATCCCGGCCTGAATATATTTCATTCCCAGAAGATACAGGGTAAAGGCGCCAACGGTGGAGATGGCGATAAATCCACAAAATGCAAAGGCCATTGTCGAGCTCAATGGAAACGGTTGATCTGTAAAAGGCTGGAGGGGCAGCAGCATGATGGATGCAATGCCGAACGCAATGGTAAGACAGGCGGTTGCTCCATATTTTGACACCATGTTTTTACCGCAAAGGCTCCAGCCGGCATATAAAAACGGCACGATAAATCCCGCCATGAGCCCGGCCATATTTGTCTGTTCCAAAGAAAAAATGTTTATGCCCGAGGCCATGGCAGTGCCTGTAAAAATGATAATCATGGTTACAATTTTTTCCCTGGTCAATTCTTCTTTCCAGAGATAAAAAGCTGCCACTGTCACAACTGCAGGCATAGCTGCCTGCATCACTGTGGTTACAGCAGCACCGTTGAGCATAACGCTTTGATTATAAAAAATATGGAATCCACCCAGGAAAAACCCCATGCCCACGAGCCAGGGCAGATCCTTTCCCTCAATTTTCAAATTCTGAGGCCTGGTCAAAAGGGTGAACAAAAGCAGGGTGGCAAATGCTGCTGTGTCCCGCCAGAAAGCCAGGGAGACAGATGTACCGTTTGAATTTCCAAGAATAATACTCACAAAGATGCCGGACATACCCCAGAAGGCAGCAGCAGTGACAACTAAAGCGGCGCCGATAACTGATACGTTGATCTGTTTAAGCCGTTGATTCATCAGCAACAGCGCCATTGAAATTGCATATCATTACAGTTTTTCAGTCAGCACCGGGACAACATCAAAGATATCCCCCACGATACCA
>JAHOYS010000322.1 GCA_019038815.1 Desulfobacterales bacterium
CCAGATCTTTTATCGACGGATATTGTAATTTTTAATTGATTGACGTATTTTAATATTTTATTGTCAAAACTAATATTATCAGGAGAACAAAATGACTACTGATGTCTTTTTCATAGATTTAGAGGCCACCTCAAGGGAAAACCTTCCCCAGAAGCTTTCAAGACTTATTAAAAAAGCCGGGATTGAAAATATTCTAAACGAAAACGATTTGACCGCCATAAAAATTCATTTTGGAGAACAGGGGAACACTGCTTATATCCGTCCGATATATATAAGAAAAATCATTCAGACCATCAAGGAATATAAAGCAAAACCCTTTCTCACCGATGCCAACACCCTTTATGTGGGAACCCGATCAGATTCTGTTTCCCATATCCATACGGCCATTGAAAACGGATTCTCTTATTCTTCAATGGATGCAACCCCCATTATTATTGCCGACGGGTTAAGGGGAAAAAGCGAAACAAAAATCAAAGTCGGACAGAAAAACTGTAAACATGTCTATATCGGTTCTGAAGTCATTGATGCCAATGCACTGGTATCTGTGGCCCATTTTAAAGGGCATGAACTTTCAGGATTTGGCGGTACTTTGAAAAACCTTGGTATGGGATGCGCCTCCAGAAGAGGCAAACTTGACATGCATTCCAATGTCAGCCCCAAAATAAAAAGAAAAACCTGCATCGGATGTGCTGAATGTGAAAAACATTGTCCTGCAGGCGCCATTCACCTTGAAGGGGAAAAAGCATACATTGACAGGAAAAAATGTATCGGATGCGGTGAATGCATTGTCCGGTGCCCCACCGAATCTGTGAATATCAACTGGAACCAGACAATTCCGGTTTTTCTTGAAAAGATGATGGAATACAACCTTGGGGTTCTAAAAAACAAAGAGAAAAAATCTTTTTTCATCAACTTTATTACGGATATTTCACCCAAATGCGACTGCCTGTCTTACAGTGAATCCCCTATTGTCAACAATGTAGGCATTCTTGCATCAACCGACCCTGTTGCCATTGACCAGGCAAGTGCTGACCTTGTCAACCAGCAAAAGGCTTTGCCCGGCACTGTTCTTGAAACAAACCTTAATCCGGGTGAGGACAAATTCAAAGGACTTTACCCCTCTGTTGACTGGGCACATCAGCTTGATTATGCACAAAAAATAGGCCTTGGGAAAAGAGAGTATAATCTGGTCAAATTAAAAACATTGTCATATAAAAAATGAATGGGGTCAGGCTGACCCCACAGGATAGGACTTGCCCTTTCTTTTAAAAAGCAGCTGCCCATCCTCTTCTTCTATAAATTTTGAAATTTTTAAAAGCGCACGATCTTTAAACTTAATCCGATGTTCAGGGATTTGAAGGTAGAGGTTGTCATTCCTGCAGCAAAGCTGTCCCGGATCACATTTTATTGTGTCTTTGTTGTTTAATATGAGGATGATATCTTCATTCTCTTTTATATCGATAACAAAAAGTGCTGTATCTTCATAATGAAAGTATACTTTTTCTATAAAATCCTCTGTTTCCTGATGGACATAATATCCACTTTTATCTTTTTTTATGGATGCATTAAAATATCTTATAATTTTCGGATGTTCAAATTTCCCGTGTTCATTATACCAGTCACCATTTTTATTCATCCGGAAAACAGCGTCTTCTTTTGATATAATGTTTTCTTTTTTCATCAAGAAGCCATAAAGCTCCATAGTATACCGGCGCAAATAGCAGATCCGATGACACCTGAAGAGTTACAGGCCATGGCATGCATCAGCAGAAAATTAGTTGGGTCTTCCTTAAGGCCCACCAGATGAACTTCGCGTGCTGAACCGGGAACTGCTGAAACACCGGCTGCTCCAAGCAGCGGATTGATCTTTTCTTTCATAAAGAAGTTCATGATCTTAGCAAAAATAATGCCTGATGCTGTGGCAATGCTGAATGCAACGGCACCCAGCAAAAAAATACTGACTGACTTGGGGTTGAGAAAGACATCACCCTGTGTTGATGCGCCAACAGTTAAGCCCAGAAAAATTGTCGCAGTATCAATGACAGCTGTGCGGGCAGTGTTGGCCAGGCGATCAACCACACCTGACTCTTTCATAATGTTACCAAAGAAAAAAGGACCTAACAGCGGAATGGAAGCCGGAGCCAGAAAACAGCAGAGGAACAGGCCGATCACTGGAAAGACCATTAGCTCTTTTTTGGATATCGAGCGAGGTTCGGGCATACGGATAATCCGCTCCTCGCGGGTAGTCAAAAGCCTCATGATCGGTGGTTGAATGATGGGGATCAGTGCCATATATGAATAGGCTGCTATGGCTATTGGGCCGATCAGGTGAGGCGCCAACTTGGCGGTTAAAAAAATTGAGGTGGGTCCGTCAGCGCCGCCAATAATAGCGATAGAGGCCGCCTCTTTCGGCATGAAACCTAATGCCATCGCACACAATAGCGTTGCCCAGATACCGGTCTGAGAGGCAGCACCTAAAAGCATGAGTTTGGGTCTTGCCAGCAGTGAAGAAAAATCTGTCATAGCCCCGAGCCCAAGAAAAACGATGGATGGATAGAGGCCAGAGGTAACGCCGAAGTAGAGATAATGCAGGACACTGTTTGACTCATAAATTCCCAGCCCGAAGCCTTTAAAAAAGGGGATATTACCTATCAGAACACCAAAGCCAATAGGCAGTAGCAGGAGGGGTTCATACTGTTTGGCAATGGCCAGGTAAACAAATAAAGAGCCAATGGCCAGCATAATAAAATTTCGATAATCTGCAAGATAAAATCCGGTGTTTGATAAAAACTGGAGAAGCAGTTCCATTCTTCTTTTCCTAATTATTGTGTGTGTTTCACCTGAAAGCTATTCACAACGCCCGGTCTTATTGGGCTGGCGTTCATAGCTTTAATGTTTGTTGTCGTTGTTTCGTGTATCGTTTGCAAGTCTTATGGTCCAATTGTGAACGTTTATCTGTTCCAAATAAATAACCCCTCACCTTCACGTATCAGTATTCCAGCATCTCTGAGACGACTAACCGTCAGAATAGGGTGTGGAAAACTGTTTTGCTCAGCAATCTGGTAAAGGTCGCTCAACTCAAAAGGTTGTTCAAGCTTTTCAATAAGCATCTGATAGATTTTGGCTGTTTCCAAAATGTCGTTTGGTAATATCTTGGGAACAGAAATCTCATCCTTGATCTCGACTAGGGGTTCTGTAGTCTGTTCAGCTTTTTTGTCAAAGATGGCGACCAGCTTATGCAGTTGAGAGATGATAATGGACAGGATGGTTAATCCCGACATTACTATCAGCGGTCCGATAATGGCCATTGCCCAGCCATTATGAGCACTTATGGCTTCTAATCCGTACAAAATTGATCCTCCTGTCTCATTTATTGTGATCCTGCAGCTATAGTTCGCCTTTCTGAGGCGATTTTATCAATTTTTTTCATTATTTTTTCGCCCAGGGCATTGTCTCCCTGGATCAGTTCAAAAAAATCCCTGCTCGATATTTCCAACACCTCTCCGTCTTTTTTGGCTTTAACGGTTCCTATATAGTGGAATGGATGGACAACTGTAGACCAGCCCATAACCTCACCTATCTGCTCTAAAATAATCGAACGATCTCCTTCGAAAGCGACCTCATAAGTTCCGGAGAGGATAATGAACAAAGTGAGCGCCGGGGTACCTCGTTCAATTATGACCTCGCCGGCCTCGACAGCTCTGGATTTAAGCGCTGCTGCACACGCTTCCAACTCATGTTGCTTAAAATCTACAAAAAAATCGAGGGGTTTGAGAATATGGGAATCAATACTCATAACTGGCTCCTTATACTTGATTCAAGCCTGTTCATATCATCATCTTCAAGCCCGTTAAAGATAGATGACTTGCTTAAATTATCTTTTATATTACTCATTATTTCCCCGTAACATTTAAAGCATTCTTATTTTAAAACTATCTATTCAAACACATTTTACAAATCCTGTCGATAGAAAAATGATCAATCCATAATATATAATTTTGTTTCATAAAAAAGAGGGTTGATTTTTTCAAAATCTAATTGT
>JAHOYS010000254.1 GCA_019038815.1 Desulfobacterales bacterium
CCTTGCATCTTATGCTTGAAAAATTATTGGGACAGATGGAAATCATCAGGAATGCCCTATCGGAAAAAGGGGATGAGTTCAAAGAAGTAATCAAGCTTGGCCGTACCGAGCTGCAGGATGCGGTACCCATGACTCTGGGCCAGGAATTTGAAGCATACGCATTATTAGTAGACGAGGACATGCGCCAGGTTAAATACTCACAGGGCCTGATCGTCGAAATAAATCTGGGTGCCACCGCCATCGGCACAGGTATTAATGCACATCCCGGTTATGCCGAACTGGCTGCAAAATATTTGGCTGAGTTCTCCGGTGTACCGGTGTACACCGCTCCCAACCTCATCGAAGCGACTCAGGACTGTGGGGGCTATGTGCAGCTTTCCGGTGTACTAAAACGAATTGCTGTCAAACTTTCCAAAATATGCAATGATTTACGCCTGTTATCCTCTGGCCCAAGGGGCGGGCTAAACGAAATCAACCTGCCCAGGATGCAGCCTGGCTCCACCATCATGCCCGGCAAGGTGAATCCGGTGATCCCGGATATGGTGATCCAGGTTTGTTACCAGGTAATTGGAGCGGATATGAGTATAACTATGGCAGCCGAAGCCGGGCAGTTGGAGCTAAACGCCAATGAACCGCTCATCGCTCACATGCTTTTCCAGTCAATAACCACTCTGGGTCGAGCCTGTAAAATATTAGCTGAACGTTGTATCGTGGGAATCACAGCTAACGAAGATGTTTGCGAACAAATAGTTATGAACTCCATCGGCCTGGCCACGGCCTTGAATCCTATAATTGGATATTCCAAAGCTGTACAGGTGGCTCAAGAAGCCAATCAGAGCGGCAAATCGGTGTATGAAATTACTTTGGAAAAAGGCCTTTTGAGTAAGGAGGAATTGGATGAAATCCTGAGCCCGCGCAATATGATGAAACCTCGTTCCTTTATCTTGCATCGTAACCTTAAACCGAAATAGCACTGGGCAACCATCAAATTATAACCTTAAGCTATAAAATAATAGCTGAGCTTCATGGTGACAAAATACTGGTACGATCAATTTAGGGCTTAATGAAATTCAATGGATAAATTTTATTTCTCCCAGGCCATGAAACTGGCCAAAGGAAATGAAACCCGGGCAGCAAAACTTTTAAATCTTAAACACCATACATTTCGATATCAGTTCAAGAAATTGATGGAGTAACCTCAGTCATTTTAAAATCTAATTTGACGCGATGGATATAAAAGTCTATAATTTTTAAATATCTAAAATAAAATATGGACAAGGGTGATGATTAATAAAGAACATATCATAGCACTATTGAAAAAATATAAAAAAGATCAATCCAAGCGATTTGGTATTACTAAAATGGGCGTTTTTGGATCCGTTGCCAGGGGATCCGTTAATGAAGGTAGCGATATAGATATAGTTGTTGAGCTAAACAAACGAAATCTGTTAAACCGAATCGGTTTAAAAATGAGCTTAGAAGATTTCCTTGGAGTGCCTGTAGACGTTGTTGCCTATCGGGAAGATTTGAGTCCTCTTTTGAAGGAGCGAATAACAAAGGATGTTATTTATGTATGATCACGAAATCCTTGCCGATTTGTTAAATAAAACAAAAGATTGTTTAAATAAAATCCAACTGAGAGTCCAATCCATAGATGCCGCTTCGGATTTAACCAATTCTCCTGGAGGGATAGAACGGCTTGATTTGCTGTGCATGCCATTGATTGTAATCGGTGAGCTTGTCAAAAAAATAGATAAAATAACTGATCAGTCCCTTTTAAAAAAATATCCTGTCATTCCTTGGGGAGAGATAAAAGGGATGAGGAACATCGTTGTCCACGATTATTTCAACATCGATGCTGAAGAAATTTTCAATACCTGTAAAGAAGACATACCAAAACTTGCTGAAACCATCGATCTTATTATTTCAGATTTCAAAGCGGATCAAAATTCATAACGATAATGAAATTTTCATAAATTAAGATTAATTATCCTCATGGAAACTACCATAAGATGTTCAGAGTATCAAAGCCGTGCTTAGCCTCCCGTTCGACAGTCGTATATCTACACCTGTCGAACGGGAGGGAAGCTTATTCCTTATTGACCTTCTACCTGAATCCTGTACAAATGATAATCGGGATATCCGATTTCATTGATAATATTTCTATAGCAAGATAGTCGCCGGTCATGGTCGGTTTTCTTCCGTAGTCAGCAATTTGAATTTTTTGTCAGCTACCAATATCAGTTACTGAAAAGTGATGGCTTGCTATATTGAAATGTTCCCGCAGGTAGAATCGATGGGCTATGAATCGATGCACCTTGCAATCAAGGTGGATTTGAGAACACCCCTGCTCCCGGGCATATGATTTAAGCCAATCCATCAGGAATTTTCCGGAACCGGAAGAACGCTGCTTTTCATCCGTAACAAAATCATCGATGTAAATGTGCCTGCCCCAGGTGAGCTTATTACCGATTATAAACCCGATAACAGTGACCACTTTATGGTCGATTTCCACATAGGCTATCTGATAGCCACTTTTCTGTTGTTCTTTTATCTGAGCAATCAGCTCTTCCTTGGAGTATGTCTGGCGGATTTGTAATAAAACACGACTAACATCTTCAAGCTCTGAATCTGTACCGAGTAACTTGACGTTCATAATTTTTCTCACGTCTGTGCGGTTATTGTTCCATCACGAGTTGTGTTTAATTCCCATATATTTTTAGAAATATTTCATACTGTCGGTAAAGAAATACCAAAATTACATTACAAGGGAAAGCAAATAAATAAACGAGCCTTGTTTTCCAGGAATAATGAAGCCATATATTGGATTGAAAATATTTGTTTATGCAAGCAACTTTAAATATACATTCACATATATATGATTGACAATCGATTAAAAAACACACATATATGATTAAAAAAAGATATTAATTCATATAAATGTGATAAAAATGAAACACAGAAAACTAAAGAGAGCCAGAAAACAGTTAGATGAAACGCTTCAGGTCTTTGCGGCGGCTACTGTAGCCCGACCGATCAGAGGGTGGATTCGTGCGATTCGGGATGCCCTTGGAATGAATATGCGCCAATTGGCGGATCGTCTGGGGGTTGTACAATCCCGGATTGTTAAAATAGAGCAAGATGAACTTTCCGGAGCGCTGACAATCAAAACGTTGGAAAAAATTGCGGATAAACTGGACTGTGTATTCGTATATGGTTTTGCGCCCAGATCAACCTTGGAAAATACAGTCAAAAATCAAGCCGCTTGTATTGCACAGGAAAGGATGAGTAAGATTTCACATCATATGTATCTTGAAGCACAGGAGTTGACCAATCACCATTCTAAAGCAGCTTTTGAGAATATGATGGAAGAAATTTTGGAATCCCCCTCCAAACTATGGGATAAGAAGTTCAAATGATTGAGCCTTCAGAGACGGTGCAGCACCTCTTGAATATGATGAGATGAAAGGATTGATTCCTACGCATATCACAACCAAAGGTGAACTCGATGCATTGGAGTTGGAAAATATCGCGCGTGCTGTAGCATGGATGCAGAAAATCAAGGCAGACGGTTGGGTTGAGTATGATGTGTATCCTCCAGATGAATTTGCTGTTCGATTTCATCATCGGCTGGTTTCCATTCATCCGTTTTCCAATGGAAATGGTAGACATGCAAGATTGATGGCTGATCTTATATTGGAAAAGATATTCAACAAAGAGCCTTTCTCCTGGGGAAAGGTCAATTTTGCTAAAACAGGTGATGTTCGTACCATGTATATTAAAGCACTGAAAAAAGCTGATGATCATGACTATGGAGTGCTTTTAAAATTTGTAAGATCGTAAAATTTTTTAAGTAGGGATGATGATATTTACTCATGGTATGAGACTGGGAAAGTGTAAACAGCAGGCAAAGCATCTTCCTTTGCAGGAACGAACCCTATTGCTTAAGACTCTCATTGAGGAGCTCGATGAACTTGATGAAAAAGATCTGGAGCAGCTCTGGA
>JAHOYS010000228.1 GCA_019038815.1 Desulfobacterales bacterium
CTTATGCCGATTTCTTTTGGGTTATTGATAGTTTCAGCTCTGTCCCGTCTTATGCGGGATTTTTCAGCGCTTTCTGGAAAGGATCTTACAAATGGCTCTTAATGAAATCCTTGTTGTAATAATGTTTTTTACTTTTATTTCCCTGTTGTTCACAGGATTTCCCATTGCCTGGGTACTGGCCGGGACATCGGTTCTATTCACTGCCATAGGAGCAAGTCTTGAATATTTTGGAGTATCTCTGGGTGGATTTTATGAAGTCAATTTTACCGTATTCAAGGCCACCATTAACCGGATTTATAAGTTGGGAGATAACCAGGTGCTGGTGGCCCTGCCCATGTTTATTTTCATGGGGTTTATGCTGGATAAATCCGGCATTGCCGAAAAAATGATGCTTTCCATGCAGAATCTGTTTGGGAAAGTCAGGGGCGGACTTGCTATTACTGTGACAATGATAGGCATTATCCTGGCTGCATCCACGGGGATTGTGGGAGCATCAGTTGTATTATTGGGAGTTTTATCCATTCCCGCCATGATGACCCAGGGGTATTCCAAAACATTTGCAGTGGGAACGGTTGCCGGCGCAGGAACCTTGGGTATATTGATTCCGCCCAGTATCATGCTTGTGATCATGGCAGATCAGCTGGCCCTGTCTGTGGGTGATCTTTTTATGGGAGCAGTTTTTCCTGGGATGGTATTAGGAGGTCTTTATGTTACTTATATTCTGTTATTAGGAGTGATTAAGCCTGATGCCGTTCCCTTAAGCCCTGACCGCAAACCTTTTGAGTGGAATTTGCTCATAGATGTGTTTCGGGATATTTTACCGGCAGCCTTTTTAATTCTTGCCGTTCTAGGATCCATATTTGCCGGTATCACAACTCCCACGGAAGCAAGTGGAATAGGTGCTGCAGGCGCTGTTGTACTGACCATGATAAATAAAAAATTCTCCTTTAACGTTTTCAAAGAGGTCACAAGATCCTGCTTTAACACCTCAGCCTATATTTACGGCATTTTGATCGGAGCCACCTGTTTTGCCCTGGTCTTAAGACAGCTCGGGGGAGATGAATTTATTGAAAGAGTCTTGATGGCACTTCCCTTAGGGGACTGGGGAATTTTAATATTTATTCTTTTTTGTGTATTTCTGCTCGGTTTTTTTCTGGACTGGGTTGAAATCACATTGATTATCCTTCCCCTGGTTGCACCGGTTGTAGCCCAGCTGGCCATCGATATTCCTTCCTTTGGTACAATGGATAATCCAACCCTTATCTGGTTTGTCATTCTCATAGCAGTGACATTGCAAACATCTTTTTTATCTCCGCCCGTGGGATTTGCTCTTTTTTATCTTAAAGGTGTGTGCCCGCCAGACGTATCCCTTATAGATATTTATAAGGGTGTTATACCGTTTATAATCCTGCAGGTTATAGGGCTTGTAATCATTGCTTTATTCCCTGCTCTGGTACTCTGGCTCCCGTCGGTGGCATACAATTAAGCATGGCTTTTTTGATTTAAAAATTGATAGGGGAATCAAGCCTCCGGGTTTACCGGAGGCCACTGACTAAAAAGTTATATTTTTTTTACCAATTGATTGGCTGCTGTTAGTAAAGGATCCCAAACCGGTCCAAATGGCGGTGCATACGCTAAATCCGTCTGGGAAAAATCTTCAACCGTCATTTTATTATGCAGGGCCACTGCAACAGCATTAATTCTATGGGCAACCCCTTCTTTTCCCACCATCTGGGCTCCCAGAAGGCGGCCGGTCTTTTTGTCCGCCACCATATTGATGTGGATCGGGGTTGATCCGGGGTGTCCATGAGCCCGGGATCTTGTTTTAACGCTGTTTTCTACAGGATCAAATCCTGCATCTGTTGCTTCCTTAAAATTCAAGCCGGATCTGGCAACCTCAAGGGAAAAAACCTTAAAGACAGATGTCCCGGCAATGCCCTGAAGGCGTGTTTGAGTTCCGGTAACATTATCAGCAACAGCCCACCCTGCCCTGTTGGCTATCAATGCCAGAGGAATCCAGCATTTGTCGTCTGTCACACTATTATATGTATCTGCGCAGTCCCCTGCAGCATAAATATCTTTATCAGATGTTTTTAAATATCTGTCCACGGCAATAGAATCTGAAATTCCCAGGTCAAGACCGGCTTCTTTTGCCATTTCGCTACAGGGTTTTACCCCCATTGCCACAAGGACCATATCTGCTTTTAAAGTCAAATTTGCACATACAACCTTAACGCTGCTACCCAGGGATTCAATTTCCTGAATGGCATGCCCTGAATAGATATCAACGCCCTTTTGAATTAATTCCTGGTAAATGATATCTGCAAGATCCGGGGACAGCCAGGGCAGAAAAACAGGTCCCGGTTTCACCATACTCACTTTTACACCTCTTTTCTCAAAGGCTTCGCACATTTCAAGCGCTATATATCCCATTCCGATGATCACGGCTTTTTTAACCTTGTTCTCGAGGATATAAGATTTTATTTGTTTTCCCTGTTCAAGACTTTTTAAGGACATCACCTGGGGCAGATCAAATCCGGGCAGGTCAGGAATCACAGGAGAGGCACCCGTTGCAATAAACAGTTTGTCATAATCAAAACTGAACAGTGCTCCTTCAATATTAATTCCAGACACTTTTTTTGCTGAACGGTCTATGGCTGTAACTCTATGTCCGGTCAGAAGATTTATCTTGTTTTTTTCAATAAAGACTTCGGCCTTTCTGACCACCAGTTTTTCCATATCCCTTTCAGGGTCAGCAATATTATAAGGCATGCCACAGGCACTGTAGGACACATCATGGGTCTGCTCTAAAACAATAATATCAATATCCGGATCTTTTCTTTTTGCCCTGCTTGCAGCACTCATTCCTGCTGCATCACCACCAATAATAACAAGTCTCATATGATCTCCGTTTTTATTTATATCACTAAATCAATAGGAATGGGGTTAACCGTCATGTCAAAATACTTTAAATTGAATTTTTTTTCAATATTTTCAATTGATCCATTAAAAGACCTTTAAATCGATCCAGGGTTATGGGGTACGCCTGCATGGGAATCCCCATCCAGTCACAATATTCAAGAAATCCCTCCGGGTCTTCTGCCATATACTGATCCAGATATCCGATACCATCAAGAACAACACATCCCCCTGTGTGTCTGGGGAAATTTTCATTGGCCACGGCTTTATCCCAGCCATCGAACACCTGTTTTCGATATTTCACCCAGCCCGGTGTCATAAACCAGACCGGTTCACCCCCGGCAAGTTCCCGGGTGATCTGTTTCATCTCTTCATCACTTGCCAGCATTCCCATACAATGTGTGGCTTCAACCCTGCCGACACTTAATCCTTGTTCTTCTATAATTGTCTGCATTAACCGGGTGGGGTTATCCGGATTGACATAGCAATACTTGCCGCCATAAACTACAATCACACCTTTAGCGACAGCCTTGGCTTTTTCTATAAACTTTATGAGCTGGGTTTCAAGCTCGGGGATATCCTGGTGCAGGCCAGGTGTCGTATAAAAGATATGCGATGTATCCAGAAATCCTTCTTTTACCAGATGGTTGATTTCAGGGCTCATGGTTCCACAAGCCACTATTGCAGTATCACTAAATGATCGTTTTTCCATGATAACCTCCCAGATTAAATTAATCCGAATCGCTGTTTAATTCACCTTCAGGGATGTCTTCACCGGCATGCCAGGTTACAAATTCACTGATATCCAGCACATCATCGGCATCCACTGCTTTATCTGTCCAGACAATACGAGTATTACACTCATAGACCCTTTTGCCAAGGTCATTTTGTCTTTGAAATAAAGCTTTGTCTGATTCTTCTCTGGTTCCATGAACTGAGATAACTTTTTTTTTAGATTCGTCCAGATTATGTTCATCATAAATTAAAGCATACATAAGCGGCCTCCTTATTTTTACATGGCGGTTTGTTTTAAAAATCGACAGGTTAAAGTGCAGGCCA
>JAHOYS010000060.1 GCA_019038815.1 Desulfobacterales bacterium
AAATTGAAGAACTTGGGCGCAATTTACCAAATCCCAATAATACAAAAATGAAAGGTGATAATTCATTTCATAGAGTTCGGTCTGGTGACTACAGAATAATATATGAAATTCATGAAGAAAAAGTCATCATTCTCGTCGTGAAAATTGGTCACAGGAAAGATATCTATAGGCGTTTACCTGTCTAAAAGCAAATATAACAAAGCCATCCGAACATACAGACCATTCACGGCCTGATTGAAATATTGAGCTCTGGGATCCTTATCCACTTCCTGGGATATTTCATCAACACGCGGCAGAGGGTGCATGATGATACTTTTTTGTTTCATTAACTTTATTTTTTCAACATCAAGAATATATTTACCTGATGCTTTTTCATAATCTTTCAGATTGTGAAAACGTTCTTTTTGAATACGTGTCATATACACACAGTCCACCAGCGGCAGTACTTTTTCAAGTGAACCTGCTTCTTCCCACTCAACATTATTTGTCGTGAGATAGTCTTTGATATCCTCATCCATTTTACATACCAATGGTGAAACATAGTAAATTTTAATATTATTGTATTTGGTCAGTAAATAAGAAAGCGATCTAACGGTACGTCCGTATTTTAAATCGCCAACCATGGCAAACGTCAGCCCGTCAATTGTTGAAAAATTATCTTTAATTGTATAAAGATCCAGTAATGCCTGGGTCGGATGCTGACCCGAACCATCACCCGCATTGATGATGGGAACAGAAGAAACTTCTGCTGCCATTTTTGCACTGCCCGGTTCATTGTGGCGCATGACAATTAAATCTGCATAACCACACATAACGCTTGTTGAGTCATAAAGCGTTTCGCCTTTAGAAGCGCTGGAAAATTCTTTTGCGTTTTCCGTGGTGAGAATACTGCCGCCAAGTCTTGCCATGGCACTTTCAAATGAAAAACGAGTACGGGTTGAGGGTTCGTAAAAAAGAGAGGCCATGATTTTATCTTTCAGAACATCGGCATATAGTCGTGGCTTTGCCAAAAGATCATTTTTCATTTCATCTGCAACCTTAAAAATTATATCCAGCAGCTCCAGATCAAATTGTTGAGATTCATAAACATGTTTCAAACTAAATCTTGTCACGTTGCCCTCCTTGCCTTGGTCTGTATCAAAAGTTGCGCTATTTGCCGTCCCGTGCAATCGAAACGGATATTAACCTTATCGAAAAATAAAATCAAGCAAAGGCAGCCCTGATTTTCTCCACGGCCCAGTCAATTTCCTGCTTTTGAATAACCAGGGGCGGAGCAAACCGGATGATATCAGTATGGGTTTCTTTGCAGAGAATGCCCATTTTCATGAGAGATTTGCAGATAGCCCTGGCACCCCCCGGGGTTCCTTTCTTTAATTCGATAGCAATCATAAGCCCTAATCCCCGGACATCTTTGATGGTATCGTTCTTGATTTTTTTTAATTCTGCCAGAAAATAGGCCCCTGTTTTTTCAGCATTTTCAATCATATTCTCTTCCACCAATACTTTGAGAGCCTGTCTTGCCACGGCACAGGCCAGGGGATTGCCGCCAAAGGTGCTGCCGTGCTGACCCGGCTGAAGCAGGCCCAGTACTGCCTCATTGGATAATACAGCCGATACGGGATAGAATCCGCCGGACAGGGCTTTGCCGATAAGGGTGAGATCGGCCTGGATACCTTCATGCTCTTCAGCCAGAAGTTTTCCGGTCCTGCCAAGGCCGGTCTGAATCTCATCCAGGATCAGAAGGACATTTTTATCCGTACAGATTTGCCGTACCTTTTTTAAATATCCTTTGGGAGGAATAATCACCCCTGCCTCGCCCTGGATGGGTTCTACAAGAAATGCCACGGTATTGGGATTAATGGCCTGTTCCAGTGCATCTGCATCTCCAAAGGGAATGGTTTTAAACCCTGGTGTAAAAGGCCCGAAATTCTGCCTGGCATTTTCATCGGTACTGAACCCGATAATGGACAGGGTCCTACCGTGAAAATTATCATTGCAGACAATAATCTGGGCCTGCCCGTCAGCTACTCCCTTGGATTCATATCCCCATTTTCTGGCACATTTGATCACTGTTTCCACAGCTTCCGCCCCGGAATTCATGGGAAGAACCTTATGAGATTCGGTCAGTTCGCAAAGCTCTTCATAGAACAATGCCAGCTGATCATTTCGAAATGCCCGTGAGGTTAAGGTCAGTTTTTGGGACTGCTCCACCATTACCTGCTGGATTTTCGGATGGCAATGTCCCTGGTTGACTGCTGAATAGGCAGACAGGCAATCCATGTATTTATTGCCTTCCACATCCCATACCCAGATGCCTTTCCCTTTACTCAACACAACATCTAAAGGTTTGTAGTTCTTTGCTCCGAACCGGTCTTCAAGATTGATAAGCTCTGTTGCTTTCATAGGTTTTTCTCCATGTCAAAATCATATAGCCTGGAAATATTAATTAAACCAGGTTGTGTGTGTCGATAAAGTCAGCCAGTATGCCGCCTAGATCAGGTCGGCCGATTTCCTGCAGGCTGTAAATAACCCGGGTGCTTGGTTTGTCGATCTTAATGATCCGGCTCAGATCAATGGGAGTACCGATCACAACAGTATCACACTCAGTGTTATTGATGGTGGTCTCAAGGTCCTTGAGCTGTTGTTTGCCGTAACCCATGGCCGGCAGAAGACAGCCGATCTCAGGATAGGTCTCAAAGGTCTCAGAAAGACGTCCCACAGTGTAAGGCCGCGGATCAACAAATTCAGCTGCACCGAACTTCTGAGCAGCCACAGTACCTGCACCGTATTTCATCTGGCCGTGGGTCAGGGTAGGGCCGTCTTCAACAATCAGGACCTTTTTGCCCTTGATGAGGCCTGGATCTTCCACATCCAGGGTTGATGCACCGTCCACAACAATGGCATCCGGGACCAGGGCGGTTATATTTTTACGAACCTGCTCAATACCTGCTGCATCAGCACTGTCCATCTTGTTGATAACCACAACATCCGACATCCGCAGAGTTGCTGTGCCCGGATAAAAGGTCAGTTCGTGGCCAGCCCTGTGGGGATCAACCACTGTGACATTCAGATCGGATTTATAGAATGAAAAGTCATTGTTGCCGCCATCCCAGAGGATCACGTCACATCCGTCTGGATCATTTTCAGCAGCACGGAGTATTGCTTCGTAATCCGCACCAGCGTAAATTACGTTGCCGCGGGTAACATGCGGCTCATACTCTTCCATCTCTTCCACAGTACAGTTCTGGTTGTCGATATCTTCCAGACTGGCAAACCTTTGTACTTTCTGGGCCACAAGATCACCGTAGGGCATGGGATGACGGATGGCCACCACTTTAAGACCTTTGGCCATCAGGTGCTCGATAATCCGGCGGGAGGTCTGGCTTTTGCCGCAACCGGTCCGAACGGCACACACGGAAATTAAGGGTTTATTGCTTTGAACCTGAGTGTCTTTGGTGCCAACGAGCACAAAGTTAGCACCGGCAGCATTCACAATTGAGCTTATATTCATAACATGCTGGTTAGGGACATCACTGTAAGAAAACTCACACTCATCCACTTCCAGTTCTTTGATAAGTCGTGGAAGTTCTTCTTCCGAATAAATGGGAATGCCATCCGGATAAAGTTCACCGGCCAGCTCTACCGGGTATTTCCGGTCGTCGATGTCCGGAATCTGCGCAGCAGTGAATGCCACAACCTTGTAGTTTTTATTGTCCCGGTAGAAGGTGTTAAAGTTGTGAAAATCTCTACCGGCCGCACCTAAAATCAATACATTTCTTCTAATTCTTTTATCCATTATACCCTCCGTTTTATATAGGCTCATAAGAATACTTCCACACCGGAAGGACCTGTGGTCTATTCAACCGCTTCTGGGTTGATCTTTGAGCATGTAATTAATACTTTATTTTCCCAGTGTTGCGACCATGACAGCTTTGATGGTATGCATTCTGTTTTC
>JAHOYS010000263.1 GCA_019038815.1 Desulfobacterales bacterium
TTTTTATTCCCCTGGGAAGGATCGGTTCTGTTGGGCACAACAGATGTTGACCATGATCAGGATATGGAAAAGGAGCCGTTTGTGACAATTAAAGAAGCAGATTATTTAATTGAAGGACTAAACTATATTCTGCCGGAGCTTGAATTGTCTTTGAGTGACTGCATATCTTCCATTGCCGGGGTTCGGCCGGTATTGAGTAAAAAAAAGAAGGCAGCATCACGAGAGTCAAGAGAACATGTGGTGTGGAAGGATAAGGGACTGATAACAGTGACAGGCGGAAAACTCACTACATTTCGAATGCTTGCCAAAGATGCGTTAAAAGCAGCAAAACCGTATCTGCCAAAACAGACAGGCCGCAAATCTTGTGGGCAGAAGATAGAAGGTCAGCCATGGGATGAAACATGTAAGAATGTATCAAAAAATGTGCAGGAAAGACTTTCAGGCCGATATGGATCTTTTGGCTGCCAAATGATCAGGCAATATGATGAAGAACTGTTCAACCCGATTGAAAATACAAAAAGCCTTTGGGCGGAAATCCGTTATGCGGCTGAACACGAAAATATTTGCCATCTTTCCGACCTTTTATTGCGCCGGGTCAGGATTGGTCTGCTTCTTCCCAAAGGCGGGAAAAAACTGCTGGACAGGATTGAAACCTTGTGCAAACCTTATCTTTCATGGGACAATAAAAAGTGGGACATGGAGAAGAAAGCCTATATAAAATTATGGGAAAAATATTATTCTCCACCCCAGAAAATTTAAGGAGCCTTGATTTGGAGCCGAATACCATTCTTACCATAGATTGCGGGACCCAGAGCCTCAGGGCAATCCTTTTTTCTCAAAAGGGTGAAGTCCTTGCAAGGGTCAAAGTTGAATATGAACCCTATTTCTGCAAGCATCCCGGTTGGGCAGAACAGGACCCTGAACTCTATTGGAACAGTCTTGTCAATGCCTGTCAAAAGTTGAAACAGTCCAATATAAAATTGTTTGACTCCATTGCAGGGGTCGGGGTGACAACCCAGCGGGCCAGTATGGTGAATGTGGATGAAAAGGGCATTCCCCTGCGGCCTGCAATCATATGGCTGGATCAGAGGAAATCCAAACCTGTCTGGGGCCAGAAAGGGCCTTTAAATATCGGCCTCAACATTTTGGGCCTGAAAAAAAAGATAGATGGGATTCAATCCCAGGGCAAATGCAACTGGATCATGCAGAATCAGCCTGAAATTTGGGAGAAAACACATAAGTATCTTCAGGTTTCAGGTTTTTTAAACCACAGGCTTACTGGAAATTTTTCAGACTCCGTGGCTTCACAGATCGGTCACCTTCCGTTTGATTATAGAAAACAGGCCTGGGCTGATGATCATCAGTTGTCAAAAAAACTTTTTCCCGTTGAAAAGGATAAACTTCCGATTCTTGTACAGCCCGGGGATCACCTGGGCACGATTGCCTCACAAGCTGCACGGCAAACAGGGATTAAAAAAGGTATCCCCGTGATTGCCTGCGGATCTGATAAAGGATGTGAAACCCTGGGGGCAGGCGTTGTCAGTCCCAAAATGGCGAGTTTAAGCTTTGGGACGACAGCAACTGTTCAGACTTTGTCTGAAAAATATGTTGAGCCCATAAAATATTTGCCTGCATACCCGGCTTCGGTTCCGGGGTTTTATAATCCTGAGGTGGAAATTTTTCGCGGATTCTGGATGATTACATGGTTTAAAAAACAGTTTGCACACAAAGAAGTAAGCCAGGCAAAAAAAATGGGTATCCCGGCGGAAGAAGTGTTAAATCAATGTCTTGAGAGAACCCAGCCTGGCGCCATGGGACTTGTTGTTCAGCCTTACTGGGGGCCGGGCCTGGATCATCCTGATGCCAAAGGAGCCATGATTGGATTCGGAGACGTACATACAAAAGATCATGTGTACCGGGCTGTCATTGAAGGATTGGGGTTTGCCCTCCGGGAGGGCATGGATAAAATTCAAAGAAAGACCAGAGTAAAAATAGAAAAAGCAGCTGTGTCAGGCGGTGCATCACAAAGCGATGAAATATGCAGGATAACAGCAGATATTTTCAATTTTCCCATGGTAAAAGGGCAGACCCATGAAACATCAGGCCTGGGCGCAGCCATTCTTGTGGCCAAAGGCCTTGGATGGTTTTCAACCATAGATGAGGCTGTGGGTAACATGGTCCATGTAAAAAAAATCTTTGAACCAAACCAGAAGCATGTTCAGGTTTACAAGGCCTTGTATTCAAGAGTTTATGCTAAGATGTACGGGGCTCTTGAACCCTTGTATTTGCAAATTCGTGACATAACAGGATATCCGAAATAATGAAAAAACATGGTTTTATACCGGACTGGCTGGAAAGAGAACCGGATCAGCAAACCTTTAGATCCATATTTAAATGGGGGGCAAAGGATCAATTTAAACATCCAGGCCAGGGATTTTATACTGTCATAAAAGAGGCGCTTGGGTTTTCAAACGCTGATTTTCAAACCCCTGTCAACTTAGGGAACAAAATTGTTAAAAATATTCAAAAAACAAGGATTTCAAAAGAAGACATCTCTCTGTTTGAAACCATAGTCGGGCATGATAATTTTTTTATTGATACCTATTCCCGGCTGAAATATTCCACAGGTAAATCCATGGAGGATATTTTTAATTTAAGACAGGAAAAAATTGAAGATATTTGTGATATTGTCTTACATCCGCGCAGTAGAGAGGACATCATAAAAATCGTAGCGCTTTGCCATGAAAAAAAAATCCCCCTCCATGTGTATGGCGGCGGAAGCTGTGTCACCCTGGGACTTACCTGTCCAAAAGGCGGAGTTACCCTGGTGATGAATACCCACATGAATAAAATGATTAAGTTTAATGAAATCAACCAGACCATTACGGTTGAACCGGGTATGATGGGCCCTGAATATGAAGATTTGTTAAATCATGCTCCTGAAAAATTGAACGCAAAAAGACGGTATACCGGAGGTCATTTCCCGCAAAGCTTTGAATTTTCTTCGGTTGGCGGCTGGGTGGTTACCCTTGGCTCGGGTCAGGCATCCTCCTATTATGGAGACGCATATGACCTGGTGATCAGCCAGGAGTATGTCACCCCGACAGGCACCTTTAAAACCCATGATTTTCCCGCAACGGCCACAGGTCCTAAAATCAATGATATCATGAAAGGATCTGAAGGATGTTTTGGGGTGCTGGTTGCCGTAACCATGAAGATTTTTCAATATCAACCTGAAACCGCAAGACAGTTCACCTTTATGTTTCCCGAGTTTAAAACTGCCCTCAATGCAGCACAGCAGATCAGCCAGGCTGAGTTCGGTATGCCCTCCATCCTTCGGCTGTCTGATCCTGAAGAGACGGATGTGGCCATGAAAATGTACAATCTTGAAGGCAGCCTGCCGGATAAATATATGAAATTTAAGAAATTGAAACCAGGGTCACGATGTCTTTTAATGGGCCAGACTGACGGGGAAAATCATTTTTCAAAAAATTTATTTAAACAGATTAAAAAAATCTGTAAAACAAACCAGGGCCTTTATCTGACCGGATATCCCATGAAAAAATGGTATAAGGGAAGATTTTCAGACCCCTATATGCGGGATGCCTTAAATGATTTCGGGGTATTAATCGATACCCTTGAGGCGTCCGTTACCTGGGACCATCTCCATGACCTGTATCATGCAGTAAGAGACTATATCAAGCAACATTCCCACACCATTTGTATGACCCATGCATCTCATTTTTATGCCCAGGGAACCAATTTGTATTTTATTTTTATCACAAAGATGCAGGATGTGGATGAATTCAGATCTTTCCAGCGCGGGATCATAGAAAAAATTGAAGAAAATTCTGGATCATTAAGCCACCA
>JAHOYS010000267.1 GCA_019038815.1 Desulfobacterales bacterium
CAACACCTGATATCGGTGTTGCCAAAGGCAAAGCCGTGGCTGCCACAAAAGCAGCTGTTGATTTGATAGGCGGCATTAAAAGCGTGGTTAAAAAAGGGGATCGGGTACTGATAAAACCAAATATGAGCTTTGCAAGATCGCCTGAGGCAGCTTCCAACACACACCCGGATGTGGTAAAGACCGTGGCAGTGATGTGCAAGGAAGCAGGAGCATCCAGGGTCATGATCCTGGATCATACACTGGCACCGGGAAAAGCCTGCATTCAGATATCAGGTATTGGCCCGGCATGTGAGGCAATCGATAAAAATATGGTGCGGACCATCAATAATTCGTCTTTTTACAGGCAGGTGGATATTGCAAAGGCCAAAAGCCTGACCCAGACAGATGTGGCAAAAGAAGCTCTCAAGGCAGATGTGCTGATTGCCGTGCCCGTGGCAAAAAGCCATTCAGCCACCGGGGTCAGCCTGTCCATGAAAGGGATGATGGGATTGATTTATAACAGGGGTATCATGCACCGCATGGACCTTAATGAAACCATTGTAGATCTGGCAGGCCTTTTAAAGGCGGATTTAACCATCATAGACGGTACAAGGGTGCTCAGTACCGGCGGCCCCGGAGGTCCCGGCAAGGTTATAAAAAAAGATACCATAATTGCATCCAAAGATATGGTGGCGGCTGATGCCTATGCTGTGGCAGCCTTTGAATGGTACGGCAAAAAATTTAAACCCACCCGGGTAGGACATATAAGGCTGGCCCATGAGCGGGGTCTGGGCCGCGCAGACATTGAGAATTTAATAGTAAAAACCATATCCATATGATTTTGTTCAGGCGCTTAGTTCAAACCTTTTGCCTTGTTCTGTTTCTGGCCCTGTTGACAATAGCTTCCATTTCAGGAATTTCAATGTCCGCTCTGGATCTTTTCCTCCAAATGGATCCCGGTCTGGTGATTATCAGTGCCATCAGTGCCAGGGTTGTTTTACTCTCATTTCTTCCGGCAGTCATTGTTATGATAACCGGACCGTTTATCGGCAGGGTATTCTGCGGATATATCTGTCCCATGGGCACCACCCTGGATGTTACGGATGCTTTGTTCAGGCTTAAGAACAAACCCTATTTATTTTCAAAAAAATTATTAAAGATAAAATACCTGGTGCTTATCTTTTTACTGGGGTCAGCACTGTTCGGGGTCTCGTATGTTTTTTTTGCATCCCCTTTATCCCTGATTACACGATTTTACGGACTGGTTCTTTTCCCTGTAATTTCATTTTTATCAAAGGAAGCACTGGATCTTGTCAGGCCCTTGGGGGATATGCTGGATATCAATTCAATCAGCTTTGCACAGATCAGGACCATCCGCTTTGCCACCCAGTTTTTCATCCTGTTCTTTTTTATAATAGTTTTTGGCATGATCAAATTTTCTACTAGATTCTGGTGCCGATACCTGTGCCCGTCAGGTGCATTGCTCGCCTTTGTTTCAAAATCTCCCCTGATCCGCAGGCAAGTGTCTGACAAGTGTACCCAATGCGGTGAATGCACCCGAAAATGCCCCATGTCTGCCATAGAAATAGACATACCTGAAAACACATTTCATTCAGAATGTATTGTCTGCCGGACCTGTGAGGAAATATGCCCGGAAAAGGCTGTTTCCTTCGGCCTGTCAAAAGATAGTGTATCCATTGCATCCGGAACATTTTCCCCTGAAAGGCGGCAGCTTGTATCCACAGGGCTGATCGGTGCCGGCACGGCCGTGATGTCCCTGACCGGGCTGAACTCATTATATGGAAAACCCGGAGAAGGCCAGGTGGGTGCAAAAGGTCTGGTCCGGCCACCCGGAGCAGTGCCGGAAACAAACTTTTTATCAAGATGTGTGAGGTGTGGTGAATGCATGACGGCATGCCCCACTAATACGCTGCAACCCATCTGGCTTACTGCCGGCTTTCCTGCCCTTTTTTCACCGGCCGTCACACCGCGACGGGGATTTTGCGATCCCCTTTGCCATGAATGCGGAAACGTCTGTCCTACAGATGCCATCAGACCCATTGAAAAATCGGATCGAATCTGGGCCAAAACAGGCACTGCGCATATTATCAGGGAAAAATGTCTGGCATGGGAATTTAAAAAAAGCTGCATGGTATGTGATGAGGTCTGCCCTTATGATGCTATTGAATTTTTAAAGGAAAAAGGCAATAAGGTGCCGGTCCCCCATGTTATGGAGAACAAATGTGCAGGATGCGGGTATTGTGAACATTTCTGTCCGGTTCAAAATCAGGCCGCTATTGTGGTGACTCCAATGGATGCTTTGCGAATGAGTCAGGGGAAATATGAAACCCGGGCACGGCTGAAAGGATTTATGCTTCAATTAAAGCCTCCCGGTCAGAAGGCAGGTATCATGGAATTATCTCCTGAAATACATCAAGGTCCTGCACCCGGGTTTGATGAGGCAGACTTTCAATAAAAAAATGGTGAAAATTTAATTGCGGTCAGCCTGATTATTCTTCAAACCTTTACTTTTTGTGATTTGAAATCTATTATCGTCTATTATTTTTACAGATTATGTATTGAAACACTCAAATGAGATTGTTTCATTTACCTTAATCAATTGAGGGTCTATTCATTGTGAGCAGCGTAAAATCAACAATAAAAGAGATCGAATCAGATCTTATTAAATTTGCACAGGACCTGGTAAGAATAAAAAGTTATTCAGGCGATGAAAGAAAAATAATCGAATGTATAAAAGAAAAAATGAATGAGCTTGATTATGATGAGGTGGTCATTGATTCAATGGGAAACATTGTGGGCCGCATCGGCAATGGCCGGCAAATCATTATGTTTGATTCCCATGTAGATACGGTGGAGGCGAACGATTTTTCAGAGTGGACCCATCCCCCGTTTGACGGTGTAATTGAAGATGGAAGGCTCCATGGCAGGGGGTCTGTTGATATGAAGTCTTCGGCTGCCGCTTCCATATATGCCGGGGCTGTCGCAAAAAAACTGGGATTTCATCATGACAAGACAATATATGTATCCTGCACTGTATTGGAAGAAGATTGTGACGGTGAAAATTTGAAACATCTATTCAGTGAGCTTGATTTTAAACCGGATTATATGATCATATGTGAGCCTTCAAGCAACAAACTGGTCACAGGGCACAAGGGTAAAGCCCAGGTTGCAATTAAAACACATGGCATTTCTGCCCACGGATCCGCCCCTGAAAAAGGGTTGAATGCAATTTATGAAATGGCCGAAATTATTCAAAAAGTAGAAAAAACCAGCGCCTCTCTTATGAACGATCAAAATCAACATGGGACACTGGTGGCATCAAGGATTTCCAGTTTAAGCGAATCTCTCAATGCCGTTCCTTTTGAATGTGAGATATACCTGGATCGACGCATGGTGATGGGTGAAACAAAAGAGACCATAAAAAAAGAAATGGATGCCATCATTGCAGATAAAAAAGCATCCTGGGAGATTGGAAACCTTCATCGCAAGAGCTGGACAGGGATGGATGTAAGATATCATCCATTTCATCTGCCCTGGCAGATTGATCTTGATCATGAACTTACAAGAGCCTGCTTTAAAGCATTTGACGCAGCATTCGGGTCTGACCCTGAGCTTGATTATTGGGATTTCAGCACAAATGCGGTTACGACAACCGCCATGGGCATACCAACCATCGGATTTGGACCGGGTGAGTATAAACTGGCTCATATGGTGAATGAAAATTGTCAATTGAGCCAGATTATTGATGCATGTAATTTTTATGCAACTATGATTGATACATTGTAATGAATTTTTAAAGGATATATTCCATTGAAAAATTTATT
>JAHOYS010000314.1 GCA_019038815.1 Desulfobacterales bacterium
TCTCCAATATAGGTTATTCTGACGGATTCACTTTGATTCAATTATATCTTTGAAACTAAGAGTCAAGAAAATATTTCCCCCATAACCCTTAAAAATACTTTTTTTACTCTTAGGGCATCCCCTTATGCTTCTTCAACTATTATTTCATTGCTCCATCTTTACAAGTCAAGCTAAATGTATACCAGCGTTATCATTATCTCTTTGATATCAAATTGATTAAAGTATTCTTTTAACCTCTTGCAGCTGCCTTGATCGATGATTCATAGGCAGTACTTGGCTTTTTTGTCGAATTAATATCAATATTTAGTTTCTTCCGTATCCTTTCAATAGATACAAGCTTGCTGTTCCTTAAAGACGGGGTGAGGAAGGATTTTAGCTTAACCTCAAGTATCCTTGGATGCATCTTACTTTTAACTGCCAGGATTCCGGACAGGATCATTTTCTGGAGAAGCAGTTCGCGATTGGTTCTTTCCCGGATATTCGCGGCAAAGGGCAATAAAAAAAAGTTGGAAAATATAACACCATAAAGGGTGGATGTCAGGGCAATTGGTATTGTCTTTATAATGATAGCAGAATCTGCCATACCGGCAATCATACCGATTAATCCGACTATGCTGCCGATGAGCCCAAAAGCAGGACATATTTCAGCAATTGTTCTTAATATCCTTTCAGATTCTTCCCTGCGTATTTTAAAAAATGCCATTTCAGTGTTTAAAATCTCTGTTATCTCCTTATTAGGGTATCCGTCAACGAGAAATCCCAAAGCACGTCTAAGGAAAAGAATGGAGGTCTCCTCCTCTTCCTGAAGTGAAAGGAGGCCCTTGACCCTACTTTTTACAGAGATATCAATAAGTATCTCAACAATCTCTTCAGGTTCTTTAATAGATTGTCGGTTGGATCTTTTTAACACCTGATACAAATTTTTCAGACTCTCAATTTTAAAACTGATAAGCGTGGCACCCAGCGTACCGCCAATAACAATGCACAGGGCCGCCAGATTAAAATATAGACTTATATGCCCGCTAAACGCAAAACCAATACAAATTAAAGCTACACAGCAAATCAGTCCTATTAATTTTTTTCTTTCCATTTTTTACCTTTCTAAATATCATTCTGGTCAGGTTACTTCTCAATTGAGAAACCTTTCACTCTTATTTTCCTATAGAGGGTTCAGATTATCCGAAATATGATTTTTTGAAATAATGACCTCAACACGCCGATTAGCGCTGCGTCCTGCAAGAGTCTCATTGGACTCAAGTGGCCTGTTCTCTGCATATCCTGTTACCTGAATCTGAGCAGGAAGGATATTCGTTTCATAAATTAAAAACTTTGCTGCAACACAAGCCCTGGCCGTTGATAATTCCCAATTGGATGGAAATTTTTCCGTGTGAATGGGTATATCATCGGTGTGTCCTGTTACGGTTACAGCATAATCAGTGCCCCGGATTAATTGTCCAACCGCCATCAAAGAACCGATTGCATCTGATTTAAGTTCTGCCTCCCCGGTATCAAAAAGTACGTCGCTGGGGAGTATTATTTTTACAGCTTTTTTTTTGGTAAGTTCTACAGAGGTAATATCTTTAAGATCTTCTACCCTCAATGTTTCCGTACTGACCTCATAGTGTCGGGATATATATTCTGTTTGAACTGGCTGTATTTCTTCATGAAACTTAATACTCGTCTCCCCGAAAGACGCCTGCACTTCTTTGTTCGATGTGTGATACGCATAAAGTACAGCAAAGAGAACAAACATCGTCATCATAAGGTCGGACCATGGGACAGACCAGTGAGAAGATTTCTTAATGTCTCTGTTAAAAAAAATACCCGCCCCGTGTAAAGGCTCAAGATATGTGTCTTCTTCATTGTCTACACTACTTTGAGGCAATGACATATTTTCTTCAAAAGGATACAAACTTTTCTCCTGTTCACTATAATCTGAAATGATGTTCATCTTTTCTGATTATATTTTTTCTGCATAATGGTTTCTCTTATAAAAATACGACAGGTTCTTCTCAATAAAACATTAAAACATTTTGCTAAAATCATGCCAAAACTTACACGCCGGCTATCTTATTGATATAACTGGCAATTAAATGTGGGCAATATCTACCGCAAACATTTCAGGAATGTTCTTCCTAGTAGGTAGTGGAAGAAGGGGAAAGTTTATCCTAGCTGGTTAGAATGAACTACCCACCCCGCCGCAAGGCAGCGGGATAGTTCGTTTTAAATCTTTTTATTGTATTACCAATAAAACTTATTTTTTTAATTATCTTTACTGATTTCTGAAATATTGTTACAGAAATCTTAAATCAGAATTTTTATTTGCTTGGTCGGATTTTATTTAAAATTACTTGATATTCAGATCCGTAAAATTAATTATTATGCGCAATAATGCCAATTATGGAAAATGAATTAAAAAGGCAATTATGGGCAATGAATTAAATGATAATGCGGCTATTCATATACCGCCACCACTATTTTTCTTTGCATGTTTGGGAATTGGTCTTTTGTTGGAATATTTTATCCCCATTCATTTAGTTAGTATTTCATTAATACCTCGGGTTATTATCGGTGGTACGTTTATACTTGCTTCTATCTATTTCGCATTGAGTGGATTTGTTGTGCTTATCAAGAATAGGACTCCATTTGACACCTCAAAATCTACTATCAAGATAGTCCAAGATGGTGCTTTTCGATTTTCTCGAAATCCATTGTACCTGTCACTGCTGCTTTTATTATTTGGAATTTCAGTTTCGATTGTCTCTCTCTGGTTATTCTTCTCTATACCGATTCTGTATATTCTTTTTTTATTCAAAGCGGTGAAACCTGAAGAAAACTATCTGACACAAAAATTTGGAGATGAATACTTAAATTATTCATCAAAGGTAAGGCGATGGATTTAAATAAATACTTTGGAATTATTATCAGACATTACAAAATGAACATTTAACTAATTGCTACACTGGATCTTCACCGCAAGCCTTAAGCACATGGTTCCGTCCGGTGAGCACGATGTTATATAAAACAAGAGAGGTAACATGAAAAAAGCACTGATAGTAATCGATTTACAAAACGATTACTTTGTAGGTGGCAATATGGAGTTGGTCAATATTGATACTACATTAAAAAAAGCAAACAAATTAATCCAATACGCTAGAAAACAACGATACAAAATTTTTATTATTCAGCATTTTGCAAAAGAAGGGGCTTCTTTTTTTGCTCCAAAAACAGAAGGTGTGGAGATAAATAAAGACTTAGATATTCAAAGTGGGACAATTATCAGCAAAAATTATCCAAATAGCTTTAGAGAAACAAAATTACACGAAGAATTACAGGCAAACAACATTGATAGCATAATTGTTTGTGGGGCTATGTCACATATGTGTATTGACACAACTGTGAGGGCTGGGTTTGATCTTGGCTATAAAATAGAATTGGTGAATGATGCTTGTGCAACTAAAGATTTGCAGTTTAAAGATGAAATCATTAAAGCGAAAGATGTTCACAATAGCTTTATGAGTGCATTGGGTAGTGCTTTTTGCGAAGTTAAAGATACTAATGAGATATTATTTATATAACCTGTCAGTTCAGGTGACAGCCGTGGTCTTCGTCGTTTTGGCAGGTTGCTGTAAAATTGAAATATAAAATTTTAGCAGAGATGAAGGATAAAATTTATTGAACTAAAGAAGATCTGTCCCTATAGTGAGACGCTTCTCTATGGGGATTGTAATGGCTGCATTTGTGAGTGCGGGATAATTAAATGCTACATTGACATGGAAACCTTATATATGCATACTGAGTTTCGAAGATATATATAG
>JAHOYS010000255.1 GCA_019038815.1 Desulfobacterales bacterium
AAAAAATTCGCCCATTTGAATGAGGCAGATCTTCAGATTCTTCAGGATGATATAGACTATGAATATTGCCTGTTGGGCGGGTTAAGCGTATTGGAAGCAGAATGCCAGCTTCCGGTATCTGAAGAAGATTAAAGGAGGAAGCATTCAATGAGTGAAGTCAGATTTCATGGTAGAGGGGGGCAGGGTGTTGTGACAACATCTAAAATTCTTGCCAATGCTTTTGCCAGAACCGGACAATTCGGTGCCAGTTTTCCCATGTTTGGGTTTGAAAGAAGAGGAGCACCTGTTACGGCGTTCGGCAGATTCTCAGATAAGCCGGTCAGGGAAAAAACACAGATCTATAATCCGGATATTTTAGTCGTACTTGATCCCAGTCAAAAAAGTTCTGAGGCTGTGTTTCAAGGGTTGCTGCCCGGCGGAATGATGTTATTAAATGATTCAGATAACACGATAAGTATCTCCCATGCAAATCTTAAAAAATTAGGGATTATTGATGCCAATAAAATTGCATTGGAAGAAATCGGCCTTCCCATACCCAATACAGTTATTGTGGGAGCATTTGCAAAAATGTCCGGCCTGCTGGAAATTGAGCCCTGCTGCGATGCGCTCCAGGATTATTTTTCAGGCAAAAAATTAGCGGCTAATATTGTGTGCGTAAAAAGAGGGTTTGAAGAATTGAAATTGTTTGATCTTTAAAAAATTAATAATTAAAGATCAATAAAGGGATAATTTTAATATTAATAAAGGAGCTGTTATGCCGAGATGGGGAATGGTAATCGACGTAAAAAGGTGTGTCGCTTGCTGGGGCTGCACCATTGCATGTAAAGAGGAACATTTTCTTCCTCCGGAGGTATTTTTTAACAGGGTACTTATCGGAGAAACCGGGAAGTTCCCGACATCCAGCAAGTTGATCTATCCGGTTCTTTGTAATCATTGCACTGATGCGGCCTGCGTGGAAGCATGCCCTACAGGAGCAACCTATATCAGGGAAGATGGGATTGTGGCTGTTGATGATGAAAAATGTGTCGGCTGCAGGGCCTGTCTTGTGAGTTGCCCATACCAGCAGAGAACCTATTACGATCAGAAAGTAAAAGATCGGGAATATTTTCCAGGGCAGGGTAAAACCGAGTTTGAACTGATCGGGGAAAAGCTTTATCCGTTTAAAGTGGGAACCGTTATTAAATGCAATTTTTGTTCGGAAAGGGTTGATGAAGGCCTGAAAAGAGGTCTTACTCCGGGTCAGGATGAGGATGCGACACCTGCATGCGTAAATGCCTGTCCGGTCGGAGCAAGGGTATTTGGAGATTTAAATGATCCTGACAGTGAAATCAGCCGTCTGATCATGGAGAAAAAAGGTAAACAGCTTCGGAAAGAATTCGGTACTGAACCGGCAGTCTATTACATAGATTAATAAACAGGGGGAAATATGACCTATAAAACAGATGAAATTTGGGAAGACAAATGGGTAAATACCACCTGTGGCGTATGTTATTGCGGCTGTGCTTGTAGAGTTAGGGTGGTAAACGGAGTGCCGGTAAAAGTTGAAGGTATTGAAGAGAGTACCATGGGGGGGACAAGAGGTGGCCTCTGCGGTAAAGGAATCGCAGGACTGATGTATTATTTTGACCCAAACCGTATCAAAAAACCTCTTCGACGAACTAACCCGGAAAAGGGTTTTGGAGTTGATCCTAAATGGAAAGAAATTGAATGGGACGAGGCGCTTGAAGAGATCGCCACCAGAATGAAAAAGATTATGGAGGATGATCCCAATAAAATCCTCTTCACAAACCAGACCATGCGTGCCAGCGATGGTCCTCATAATCATCTTTATTTCTATGCAAAGGCTTTCGGCATACCAAACAATGGTAACTTTATCATTGGCGGCGGAAGTCTCCACTGCGGTAATGCGGCTCATATGCTGGGCGGATTAATCCATGGTGCATGGTCAATAGCACCGGACTGGCGATACACAAAGTATGTTCTTAAATGGGGATCAAGTAAAGGAACCGGTTCCGGACATTCAGCCATGATCAATGCAAGATTGAGAGCCGATGGTGTGAGACGCGGAATAAAAGAAATTGTTTTTGATCCAATGGGTAACTTTGCAGGTGGCAAGGCGACTCAATGGGTTCCTATTCTTCCTGGAACCGACACTGCAGTCGGACTTGCCATAGCAAACTATATCCTCAATACCAGGGGAGAGATCGACGAACTTTACCTTAGAGCAAAAACAAACTTTGTTTATCTGATACGGGAAGACGGAACTTTTATTCGGGATAAAGAAACCGACAAGCCTCTTGTCTTTGATGAAAAAGTAAAAAAAATAAAAGTCTTTGATGATGAATCCATCGCGTTTGAAGATTTTTCCCTTGAAGGTGACTATGAGTATAAGGGAGAAAAATGTCGTCCCTGCTTTATGGCATTAAAAGAACATTTAAAACAATTCACCCCGGAATGGGCATCTGAAATAAGTACCGTCCCTGTAGCAACCATTCTTGAAGTTGCAAAGGGCTGGGTGGATAATGCCCAGATTGGATCCACCATTACAATAGAAGGACAAACATTCCCTTACCGACCCGTATCCTCTGTAACATTTCGTGGTGCCCAGGGGCATTCAAATGGAATTCATCAGGTGGCTTCCATTGATCTTATCAGCCAGTTAGTTGGTGCTGAAGATGTGCCTGGCGGTACAATGGGGTGGCCGTCTATCAGACGCAAATACCCTGGTGGTGAATATGAACGTATGCCTAAAGTAGGTAAAGACGGGGTTATTGTTCCTTCGGTATTTTATTCGCATGATCCATGGCCTGTCCATCCACCAAGCTATCCATGCACCAATTCAGGATGTGTTGAATTCTGGTCACATTCTACTCTTTCTCATATACCCTATGTTAAAGAAAAAGATTATATTCAGGAAAAATTTGGTGTTGAAAAAGTCCAGCCGGAAATGATTTTTGGAATCGCAGTGAATTTCCTTATCAGTAATTCTGACTGGGATGTTGCGCTTGAAAATTTTAAAGATTGTTTTGTTGTACTAAGTGATATATGGGTCAATGAAACTGACCAGGCCATCGGTGATATCATCCTTCCTGATACCTCTTATCTTGAAAAAGATACCTGGTCTTCAGAAATTGATAGTTTTTTCTTTAATGGAAGCCCCTCCTATGAAGACTGGTATGTTCATTTGCAGCAACCTGTTGCAAAACCTGTTGGTGAATCACGAGACTTCATGAACGTTTATCTGGATGTTGCAAATCGTGTGGGTGTTCTTGATAAATATCATGACCTCCTTAACAATTATTACAGTATTACAGATGAAAAGCTTCAACTTAAACCCGGCGAAGTCCTGACCTGGAAAGAAATTGGCGAAAGAGTGCTGACATGGGTTTATGGGGATGATAAAGAAAAAATTCAGGAACAGGGATTTGCAACCTGGCATAAACCCATTGAAGATGTCTATTGGAGATGGAATATGCCGACAAGATGCCCGGTTTATATGGAATTTCTAATTCATGACAGAAGAGCTGCTGAAAAAATCATGAAAGATACCGGGTTTGAACTTGAAATGGAGATGGATCAATATGGTCCGTTACCCAGCTGGTTCTGGCCGACATCTCACAAAGAACTTGATGATGAATTTGATCTTTTAGCTTTTTCTTATCGTGATATTCTCCACACAAATAACTCGACATTTCAAAATCCTTTAGT
>JAHOYS010000055.1 GCA_019038815.1 Desulfobacterales bacterium
TTGCAGCTCATTGCAAGCCCCAGCCCGCTTCCATTGAATAGCCTTTTTGAGGACATATCCACCTGCTCAAATATGGAAAAAATTCTTTCTTGGTCTTCAGGTTTAACGCCGACACCAGTGTCTGATACGGAAATTTGAAGGAATTCTTTGAGTTTTTCGAAACCCGGAATTTGCAATTCGGAACCCGGAACTGTTTTTGCGGCAAGAGTAATCATGCCTCCGGCGGGTGTGAATTTCAAGGCATTGTTTAAAAGGTTAAGGACAATATGTTTAAATTTATCCTGATCTGCAGTGATGGGCGGCATATCCTGTTGCACGTCCAGTGCCAGAGAGACTCCTTTTGTATCGGCAGATGCTATGATCAGGTTCACAGCCTTTTGTAACTCATCATTCGTGTCAAACCCTGACAGTTTAAGCTCTATACGCTGTGTTTCGATTTTTGAAAGCTCAAGAATTTCCTTTGTCAAGCTTACAAGTTGTTGCCCGCTTTCCAGTACATTATTGGTATATTCCATCTGTTTTTCATTCAGATCTCCATGGGTCCTGGATTTCAATAGTTCAGAAAAACCGATAACAGTATTAAGCGGACTGAGAAATTCGTGGCTCATATTAGCAAGAAATCGAGTCTTGGCCATATTGGCTGCCTCTGCCTCTTCCTTTGCACGTTGGAGAGCCGCAGCCACTTTTTTTCTTTCAGCAATTTCCTCGATACTGTGTTGAAGTTCTTTGTTGGATTTCTGGAATTTATTCATCATACTGAGTATCCGGTCAAAGACCTGCCGGAGTAATACCATTCCGCCCAGAATGAGACACAGGGCTGCAAGAATAATTAGGAGATGATTAATTTCAAAGGAGATATTTTTTTGAAAATAAATATAAATAACACAGAGGACAGGCAGGAGAAAGACCAGCGCTTCAATGATAAAGAGTGTTTGTTTTAATGGACGTTCTGTATTTTTCATCGGGTCACTTTAAACACTTCCATGGGTTTGCTTAATCCCTTTAGCATTTTTTTTCCGATGGACTGAAAATGAAATTGTTCCTGGTTAACGGATGCCAGGGTTGTCTGGGTAAGCAGGACTTCAAATTTATCGGCAAGTCCACAAAGGCGGGCAGCAATATTAATTGTGTTTCCTATAACGGTATAGTCCTTGAATGATTCATTGCCTATGTTACCCAGATAAATATGACCTGTATTAATGCCGATACCCACATAAGGGAACTCAGGTTCTCCATCGCATTCTGATTCTGATAATGTATGGATAATTTCAAGAGCACATCCAAGAGCGTTATCAGCCATATCCGGGCCTTCAAATACAGCCATGACCTCATCGCCGTTGAGCTTTTCGATAATGCCTCGATATTTTTCAATAATTTCGAGTTGCGTTCCAATATTGATATTCAGTTTAGCAAACACATTTGCCGGAGTCATCCCCTCTGAAATCTTGGTGAATTCTCGAATATCAGAAAACAGAATGGTCACATATGCATCGCGATTTTCAGGTTCTTCCTGGTGGTGAATTTTGTTTTCAACCATTTTCAGTGTTGGCAAAGATACATATCGAGACAGTTCTGTTTTAGCTGTTGCCAATTCGTCATATAGTGATTTTATACGCAAACAGGACTTAATCCTTCCCAGCAATTCTGCCATTTCAAACGGTTTGCAGATATAGTCATCCCCGCCCGCATCCAGACCCTCTATGATGTTTTCCTGTTCGAGTTCACTTGCAGTTATATAGATGATAGGGAAATATGGTAAAGATTTATTTTTTTTAATCCTGCGACATACTTCATACCCATTCATTTCAGGCATCATGACATCCAGCAGGATCAGGTCATAAGGCTCATTAAAGACTTTATCAAGAGCTTCTTCACCGCTTTCAGCAGACTCCACAGTATATCCTGCCGAAGTAAGGATGGCTTCCAGAAGCTCAATATTCATTGGACGATCATCTACAACCAGTATTCTTTCAGTCATATGTTTCATCCCCTCTTTAATTGTTTTTGACACTGATATTCGCACTTGTCAGAAAAGCCGCCATATGTCATATTCATCATATATATAGAATAGAATGTTGCTATTGTAAATAACCATTTTTGATCATAAAGGCATTGTGAAACGGTATTTGACTAATAAGATTTTTATTGCACTCATCAGCATTTATTTTACTGTTTTTTATTCCTGTGCTCAAAAAAAACAGGAGATTATTAATATCCCCCCCCTTCCAATCATTGATTCTGATCTGACCGATTCTCAAATTTGTAATGAACAAAATCAGAGATTGATAGAGATTGAAAAACTACTTTTAAAAAAAAAATTTACTATAGCCTTGGATAAAGGCACTGCAATACTTGAAAACCCCTGCTCTGTTGAACACTATATAAAGGCACTGGAATTGATTGGTGATGTTTTTAATGCACGGGGGGAAAAGACGAACGCATTTCACTTTTATGGTGAAGCCCTTGCGTATCTGGATCGTGAAACGAGTAAATCCCGGGTCCAGGCGTTGACAAAAAAAATAACTGAGGTTACTTCGGTAAAGAAAATAAAAAAAAAGAGTGTGTTCAAAAAAAACAAAATAGGTGTTTTACTGCCCTTGACCGGATATTATCATTTGGCAGGCCATAGAGTGCTCGACGCTATTCAACTGGCCGTCAACAAATTTAATGATGCACAGAAAACCATAGGTTTTCAGCTTTCTGTTAAAGATACGGCCTCTGATCCGGCTGTTGCTGTAAAGGCGGTCAAAAGGTTTGAAAAAGAAAAAGTCTCCTGCATTATCGGACCCATGATAACCGTCCGTTCTGCTGCGATTGAATCAAATAATCTGGGTATCCCCATGATGATAATGTCTCAGAAACCTGATGTGACCAGGGCAGGTCGGTTTATTTTAAGAAATTATATGACACCGGCCATGCAGATCAGAACCGGGATATCTTACTTTCTGGATAAATACGGATTTACCCGGTTTGCCGTTTTATACCCCAATGAAAAATATGGAATGGTATTTAAAGCTGCATTCATCGATGTTGTTTCCCAGTATGATGCCGAACTGGCCGCAATGGTTTCGTATGAGCCGTCTCAAACAGATTTTTCTGATCAGATCAAAAAATTGATTACCGGATATCAAAAGTTTGATGAAAATGGTGAATATGTGGACATGGAAGAGGATGAGGTAAAGAAGCGAAATAAGATTTACAGGGCAAAGATTGATTTTGATGTATTGTTTATTCCTGATACGGCAGGCATGGTCAATATGATTGCACCACAACTGAAATATCATGGGATCGACGTGCAGCTCATGGGAACGAATCTGTGGAATTCACAGAAGCTGCTGCCGGCAAAAGATTATGTTCAAGCAGCAGTTTTCCCGGATGGGTTTTATCCGGAGTCTAAATCAAAAAGGGTCAAGAATTTTATTTCATCCTATCTTAAAGCCACAGACAATTTTCCTGAATATACTGAAGCCATCGCCTATGATACAGCCATGATCATCATGAACACGCTATCTTCTCCAATGGTCAATTCAAGAAAAGACGTGACAAAGTATCTTCAGTCAAACACGTTCAGCAGGACAATCACCTGTCCCACATCTTTTGACCCCCAGGGTGAACCCGTTAAACCACTTGAACTTTTCCAGGTGATAGGTGATGAAATAAAATTAATCAGATCTTGTGATGATTAAA
>JAHOYS010000389.1 GCA_019038815.1 Desulfobacterales bacterium
ATAATCTTTCAAATTTAACGCCCCACCCTTTTTATGTATTTTTAAATTATTCTCACCCGCCGGTACTTGAAAGAATCAACACATTAAAATCATATGAATAAACTTATTGTTACAGCAGACATTCATGGCAGTTACAGTTCATGGTTAACCATGAAAAATCTTTTAAAACCTTCTGATAAACTTGCCATTGCCGGAGATCTTTTTGATACAAGATATGGTAATTATTCAAATACAAATTTCCAGCCGGAATCCATAAAAAATGATTTAAAAACCTTTAAGCATCATTTTTATTATGTCTATGGAAATTGTGATGTCCCTTCTTTTTTCCCCGGATTTGACAAAATAATGGAATTCAGGGCTTTTAACAAACAAATCCTTCTTTCCCATGGCCACCGCCCTTTCACCTGTTCTGCAAATATCGATATTATAATTCAGGGTCACACCCACAATTGTTTTCTGGAAAAAAAGGATGGACAAATCTTTATGAACCCGGGTTCCATCACTTCTCCGCGGAATGGTGTTTATTCTTACGGTGTAATTGAAAAGGATTCGGCAAGTCTTATTGAGCTTAAAACAGGGAACAAATTAATAACTATGGATTTTTAAATTGAAATGATACTATGCAACAGGTTTTTTCCCAAAAAGGAGGCCATATGGAAAACAAAGAATACAACCCTGTTCATGTTGGAGAAAGTCCTGATTTTGATGCCTGGTTTACCGCTTTTTTTCTTAAAAACAGCATAGATCCGTTTGCCTATCCTACCAAGGTCGGTTCAAGAGAACAGGTTGACTTTATGGTCTACCCCGAAAAGGAGGAACGATATTTCCCCTGCTCCGATAAAATGTTTGACGCGATTATGTCCAGAAAATACCCTCCTTTTTTAAAAAAGTCTTACCAGCAGGTGTTTGACGGGATCATGGCCATGATTGATGAGTTAATAGGCTCTGAGTATGATAACCGGTTTTTAAAGGCATTAATCAAGATAAAATATGATGACGAAATCCGAACCGGTCTTCTCATACCTTCCAGGCTTGAAAAAAAATTGTACAAAATCTTTTCAAGCCGTACGCATATTGAAAACCCGTATTCAGCAGATAAAAAATCGGTCAATAAAAAAATAAAAACAATCCTAAGCTCTGCAACCATGGAAAAAGCCTTAAACAGGATTGATGGCTCATTACAAATGATTGATGATCTGTCTTTATTTGAATTAAGAGAAAAAATCAAAGAAGTTGAATTTAAAAGACGGTTGACCCTGATCACACAAAACAGCCTGTGGACCCATGAAAATTCAAAAATCCCGTCGTTAAATAAAATTGAAAAAATTTTTAAAACCTCTGTCAGAGGAAACGGACTGTCGCCGTTAATGGCGCTGGTCAAAGCCAGGAAACAAAAAATCCTCTGGCTTGCTGATGAATCTGATGAAGTGGTTATAGATCTGACAATCGCCAAATTCCTTGCCGAGCTTGGACATGTGGTTATTTTTGCTGTAAAAGAGGCGCCATTTTTCAAAAAAGTCTGCCTGGCAGATACCAGAACAGATCCAATCCTGGTAAAAGAACTTGAAAACGCACACTTTATTCACGAAAAAACCATCAGTAAAAACAACCTGGTAAAGCTCTTAAAACATGATAAGAATATCTATGTGGTATCTGACGGGACCAGGGAAAATTTAAATCTTTTGCTTGCTTCCACTACCTTTTCCAGAATTTTCAAAGAAGTGGATTGTGTCATATCACGGGGAATAGTCCAGAAAAAAAGGTTGATTGATTCCCACTTTAGATTCACCCAGAATATCATCAATATCAGCCTTGACAAAAAAGAATTGCTGATCACTCATAAACCCAGGCACCCTGACTTTATCAAATTTTCCCACGCGGACCTGGAAGAAAAGGCCGATAAAATTATCCGTCAAATGAAATCTGCCAAGAAAAAAGGCATGTCTGTCATGTTTTACAGCGGTATCATCGGATCCATTCCCGGAAAAATCGATGTGGCAAAAAAAATAATGAAAACCTTTATCGACCAGTTGCATAAACAATCTTCTGATCTTTTTATTATCAACCCTTCATCCTATTATGAACCCGGAATGGATGCAGATGACCTCATGTATATGTGGGAAATTGTTCAAAGAAGCACATATATAGACATATGGAGATTCCAGACATCGAATGACATTGCCGAAAGCTTTTCTCTTATAAACAAAAAAGTCCCCCCGGAATGGATCGGCAAAGATTCAACCTATAGTACCGGCTGTACCATAGAAATGAGAATAGCCCGGGATGTTCAAAAAGAAAACCCGGAAATGCAGCTCATTGGGCCGTCTCTGGATAGATTTATGCGCCGGAATGAATATGGGGTGGGATCCATGTATGACCAGAGGCTGGCGGATTCTTAAGCCGTTGGCATCTGCACGGATTAATCGGGTTAGGGAGACCAAAAATTTAGATGGAAAAAGGTACCGGGTTCGGTTTGATGATTGCTTGGCTCTCTTTTGCTTTGTAAAGTTTAGGGAAGGATAACTCTGAACATTGAGGGCAGACAGAGTGTCGTATTTCGACATCATGATATCTGGCAATATAATTTTTCCACTTACTGTTCCGACTTTTTATTTTTTTACATTGTGTACAGTTTTCCATGGATTTACACTCCTTTAAATTAAAAAATAAATATTTTAAAAGTGATGAAATGCAGCAATCCTGTAAATGCATTTGAGTATCAATTCTCTGATGGAATAACTTTATATTGTCAGTATGTGCTCTGGGTTGCATTAAATATATTAAGTTTTTTTTCTATTAAACCCTGTAATTGAGAAAATTCATCTTTTCCCAATTCATTGCAGTCTTCAATTAATTCATATAATTCATGGAACCTGAATTCATTAATTTTCTTGATATCAGTCCAGCGCCTTCTCATGTTGTCCCGTCTGTCCTCAAAAGGTATTCTCATACATATCCCCCTTTTTTTATTTCATCTAAAATCGTAAACTTTCGCTTCAGTGATTCTTTTGCTAAATGATCAAAAAATATGTTTATATATCTTTTGATTGAGCTGACTATTTTTCTAATATTACACCTCCTTGTTTTTTAAGACTTTTGTCATTTGAAAAAGGGTTATAGAATGAAAATATCAGCAAAGACCAACTGTACTCTAAAAAGAAAATTGGGCGCTTGACAATAACAATAGGATTAAAAGCAATTTTTGTGCCTGATTTTAGTAGTAGTATATGAATTGTTTGGAAACACCGATGGTTTAAAGGAATATTTTTTTTAAATAGAATATTGCGTGTTATGCCTGCCACAGATTGGGCTATACAGGTTGTGCCAACAGATAGTGTGCCCGGGATTGCATTAAACCGGTTAAAAAGCCTTCGTTATCGCTATTGAATAGAATGCTGTCCAATTATGGGAAAAAGCTATATCTTACAACTATTTAATAAGTATTGGGTGGTGACAATAGCCGAAAACTCCCTTTTTTAGTGGCGTGCCCGGAGAGATTCGAACTCCCGACCCCCTGATTCGTAGATATGACCTCTGAGTTGAAAATTTGATTTAAAAATTAATTTGTTTTGCACCAAGATATGTTGTAAGTTGATTTTATTTTAATTGACCAGAATATTAAACGCATTTTGTCAGATCCCAAAACTCATTTCGACGATA
>JAHOYS010000002.1 GCA_019038815.1 Desulfobacterales bacterium
CGTTATTTTTAAGGAAAAAAAGCAATGGCCGATACGCATGAGCAGGAAAAAAAGCAGTTTAAAAGATTGTTTCAACAACAGGGTGTTGACCGGTTTGACTTCAGGTTCCAGGTTCTGGAAGCTTTTTTAAAACTTGAGCATCATGTAACCATCAAAGATATTCAGGCCCAGCTTAAAGCGGATGGGGTCGAGCTTGATGCAGGGTTTGTATTAAACAGTATGAGGCTTTTGCACAGGTTTGGATTTGCATCCAAAATAGAGTTTGATGACAAGGAAACACAATATGAGCACCGACACCTTGGATTACACCATGATCATATGGTCTGTACAAAATGCGGCAGCATACTGGAATTCAAGGATGAAGCCATAGAAAAGCAGCAGCTCAAGCTTGCAGATGCTTATGGGTTCCACATGCTTCAGCATAAGATGGAGATATACGGTCTTTGCTCCAAGTGTATGGAGCATCGCAGTACAATTGTATCTCTTGACAAGGCGAAACAGGGAGAAAAGCTGGTTGTAAAAGAGTTTGATGCCGGTAAAAACATGCAGCTTCGTATCTCCTCAATGGGGCTTAAAATCGGGGATTTGATTGAAATTGTTTCTGCCGGATTTGGCGGGCAGATGGTGATTGCCACAGGAGAAAATCGTTTGGTCCTGGGCAAGGGAATGGCAGAAAAAATAAGAGTTCAACCCTTTGGCCAGGCAAAAATACCTGATCATGAAAGCGATAAAGAATCCCGGGACACCTTTTCACCCCCCATGTTGCTCAGTCAGATGAAAACCGGTCAGGAAGGCGTGATTCGAAAGATTTCAGGAGAAAGTGTTTTAAGACGCAGACTGCTTGAAATGGGAATTAACAGGGGATCAACAATATATGTCGAAAAATATGCGCCACTCAAAGATCCCATTGAACTTGTTATCAAAGGATACCATATATCACTCCGGGTTCATGAAGCTGCAAATATTTTTGTTGAAAACGTGAAATTTAAAAAAAGGTAATATGAGTAAAGAATTGACCATTGCCCTTGCAGGTAACCCTAACAGCGGCAAGACAACCATATTTAACAACCTCACAGGCGCCAGGCAGAAAGTGGGAAACTGGCCGGGTGTTACTGTGGAGAAAAAAGAAGGCAGATTAAGGCATAAAGAATATGATTTGAAGATTGTTGATCTTCCGGGCACCTATAGCCTTACGCCATTCTCAATTGAAGAAATTACGGCAAGGGATTTTATTTTAAATGAAAACCCGGATATTGTTGTTAATATCATTGACGCTTCTAATCTTGAAAGAAGTCTTTTCCTGGCCATTCAAATCCTTGAACTTGGGCGCCCTGCTCTATTTGTACTGAACATGGCAGATGTTGCCAAAGCAAAAGGGATTAAGATTAATGAAAAAAAATTATCCCAGTTGCTGGGATTGCCCGTTGTATTTACCATTGGAAATAAAAACAAGGGGATTGATAATCTTGTTGAGGCAGCTATTGAAGAAATCAATCAGTTCAGCAAAGGCAAAGAAAGCCGGAATATCAGATACGGCCTGGAGATCGAAGGGTGTATTTCAAGGGTTGAAACTGAAATTCTTGAAAGCAAAATAAATATCGACAGTGTCCTTAGATGGAATGCCATTAAAATTCTTGAAGATGATAAAATCGTTAAAACAAAATTTCAGGATCTTTCATCCCGGGCAGCAAAAAAGGTTTTTCAGACATCAGAGGCATGTCGTAAAAGAGTCTATGATCTGTTTGAAGATGATTTCGAAATTGTACTGACCGATGACCGGTATGGGGTTATTGCAGGTATTGTAAAAGAAACGGTAACCAATCTTGCCGGTAAACGTATCGATATGTCACGAAATATTGATCTTGTACTTACGGACAGATTTTTTGGGATACCCGTATTTCTTTTTTTTATCTGGGCCATGTTTCAATTGACATTCTCCCTTGGAGCATATCCCATGGAATGGATAGATATGGCTGTTTCAGCGCTTTCTGCCGGCCTTGATAAAATGCTGCCGCCCTCTATGTTAAAGGATCTTCTGTTAAATGGTGTAATTGCGGGAATCGGCAGTGTTATTATTTTTCTTCCCAATATTCTTATCCTGTTTTTCTGCATCGCTCTTTTTGAGGATACCGGATATATGGCAAGGGCAGCGTTCTTAATGGACAGGGTGATGCATACATCGGGGCTTCACGGAAAATCTTTTATCCCAATGTTAATGGGGTTTGGCTGTACTGTGCCTGCGATTATGGCTACACGTACCCTGGAGAGCGATAAAGACCGGATTTTAACAATTTTGATGACACCGTTCATGTCATGTTCTGCAAGGCTTCCGGTCTATATAGTACTTGCCGGCAGCTTTTTTGCCGAAAATGCGGGCACCGTTATCTTCTGCCTTTATTTCACAGGTATTATTATTGCGATTTTGTCCGGCAGATTTTTAAGGACCCTCTTGTTTAAAGGGGAAGATGCCCCTTTTATTATGGAGTTGCCGCCATACAGGATGCCGATGCTAAAAAGCCTTATGATCCATATGTGGGATAGAAGTAAAATGTTTTTAAAAAAAATGAGCGGGGTTATTCTTATCGGGTCAATTCTTATCTGGACACTTTCAAGTTTTCCAAGATCAATTTCTTATACTGTGGATTATGATAAAAAAATCAATGCGTTAAAATCTGATTATTCCCAGATGATTGCTTCGGCTGCAGCTCAGGAGGCAGAAGAATTAAACCGGCAATTAAGTTTAGAACTTGAGGATATTGAAAATAGAAAAGAACAGGAACGGGTGTCTAATTCTTATATCGGTAAAATCGGGAAGGGGCTGGAACCAATATTTAAACCGATTGGAATAGGGTGGCAGGCAAGTGTTGCACTCGTTACGGGTTTTGTTGCCAAAGAGGTTGTTGTCAGCACGATGGGGGTGTTATATGGAGTGGGTACCAGTGAGGGTGAAGCTCTTGAAAAGGCTCTTAAAAAATCCGGTATGACTGCTCTTTCTGCGCTTTCAATGATGATTTTTGTTTTGTTATATGTGCCTTGTTTTGCAACTGTTTTAACTATTTACAGGGAAACTTCAGCAAAGTGGGCTGGTTTTAACCTGATATATACAACTATGGTTGCATGGGGTATGTCTTTTTTGGTATACCGGACAGGAATGATGTTTGGTTTGAGTTAGAAAAAAATAATACGGAGGCTTTTTATGAAGCGATTGAATATAGAAGTCATTGTTAAAATCATGTTGTCTGTTATGGCAGTTTTATTGATTTTGCCGGGTTTGGCCTTTGCACAGGAAAGACTTTCTGTTACGGCTACTATAGCCAATATGCGGTCAGGCCCTGGAACAAAACATGATGTATTGTGGCAGGTTGAGAAATATCATCCTGTCATAATTGTCGAAAAAAAAGGTGAGTGGTATAAAATAAAAGATTTTGAGAATGATGCAGCCTGGCTTCATAAATCTCTTTTAGGCAAGGTAAAAGGTGTGATCACAATAAAAGATAAATGTAATGTTCGATCCAAGTCTGATACCAAAAGCCAGGTTTTGTTTACGGTTGAAAAAGGTGTGCCGTTTAAGGTTCTTGCGCGAAAGGGCAACTGGATTAACATTGAGCATGCTGACGGGGATGTCGGCTGGATTTATAAAACACTCGTGTGGTAAA
>JAHOYS010000315.1 GCA_019038815.1 Desulfobacterales bacterium
GACACTCCGATTCCTGAAATTCTGCCGACAGGTATTTGTACATATGAACATGTTGTGGCACCGGTTGCACATGAAGACATGGTCCAAAAATCTGTTGAAGTCAGGGGTCTTAAGGTTACAGTTTCTGAAATTGAGATTCCCTGTTCATTCGGCCCTGCCTTTGAAGGTGAAAGAGTCAGAGGTGCTGATCTTCATGCACAATGCGGAGGAGGGAAGACCCAGTGTACTGAGCTTGTGAAAATGGCTGACATGAATGAAATTGAAGATGGCAAAGTCATTCTTGAAGGTCCTGATATTGATAGCATCAAAGAAGGCGGAACCTTCCCGCTTGGAATATCAGTCCAGGTTGCCGGTCGTGAATTCCAGACAGACTTTGAACCTATTATAGAAAGACAGATCCATCATCTGATCAACTATATTCAGGGTATCATGCATATAGGGCAGAGGGATATCTCCTGGGTCCGTATCAGTAAAGCCGCCATTGGAAAAGGCTTTACCCTGAAAGATATCGGTGTGGTTCTCCATGCAAAATTCCATCAGGATTTCACTAAAATTGTAGATAAGGTACAGATTACGCTTTATACAAAAAAAGCAGATGTTGATAAACTGACTAAAACTGCAAGAGCTGAATACCAAAAACGTGATGCGCGTGTGGATGACATGACAGACGAGGATGTGGAGACTTACTACTCCTGTACGCTCTGCCAGTCTTTTGCTCCAAGTCATGTGTGTACGGTAAGTCCTGAGAGAACAGGCCTGTGCGGTGCTTACAACTGGATGGACTGCAAGGCATCTTTTGAGATCAACCCGACCGGACCGAACCAGCCCATTGAAAAAGGCGAATGTCTTGATCCGAAACTGGGCCAGTGGAAAGGCGTTAACGACTTTATATACAAAGCATCCAGAGGTACTGTTACCCATTATAACTTCTACTCAATGGTAATTGATCCCATGACAACATGCGGCTGCTGCGAATGCATTGCTGCCATGCTGCCGGGCTGTAACGGTGTTATGACGGTAGGCCGTGATTACGCAGGTGAGACGCCCTGCGGTATGAAGTTTACCACACTTGCCGGTGTTATGGGTGGTGGCGCTTCTTCTCCCGGATTTGTGGGTCATTCCAAGTTCAATATCACTCAGGGTAAATTCATCCTGGGTGACGGTGGGCTTTTGAGAATGGTCTGGATGCCCAAGCAGCTCAAAGAAGAGCTGAAAGACAGAATCGTTGCCCGTGGAGAAGCAATGGGTGTTCCGGGTCTCTATGACATGATTGCTGATGAAACTGTTGGAATTACTGAAGAAGAAATTCTTCCCTTCCTCCAGGAAAAAGGTCATCCGGCAATCACTATGGACTCACTTGTTTGATAATAACTAAAACAAAAGGCCCGGCAGTTTTTTACACCAGTAAGAGTGCTGCCGGACCTTTACCATAAGGTTTTTAAAACTTAAGGAGAAAAAAATGGCATTAACCGGAATACAAATATTTAAACTCCTGCCCAAGACAAATTGTAAGGAGTGCGGAGTTCCTACATGCCTTGCCTTTGCAATGAATCTTGCATCCGGAAAGGCAGAGCTTGACGCTTGTCCCTATGTTTCCGACGAAGCAAAAGAACAGCTGGCTGAAGCATCCGCTCCTCCAATCCGCCCTGTTAAACTGGGTAAAGGTGTGCGTCAAACCACAACTGGCGGAGAAACAGTTCTTTACAGACATGAAAAAACATTTTTTAACCCAACCGTTCTTGCAGCCACAGTGGCATCGGACATTGATACTGCAGAACTTGATAAAGCCCTTAATGTCTATAATGCGTTCCAGTATGAACGTGTGGGCTTAAATTTAAGACCTGAACTTCTGGTAGTTAAAGATGCCGGCAACGGTGCCGACGGATTTGCTGCCGTTGCAGGTAAAATAGCCAAAGAATCTGAGTTCAATCTGGTATTGATGACCCAGGACCTTGCTGTAATGAAAGCCGGTGTTGAAGCAGCCGGATTCAAACGTCCGCTGCTTTATGCTGCGACTGCTGACAACGTGGATGACATGGGCGCTCTTGCCAAAGATAATGATCTGCCCCTGGCCGTTAAAGCTGATTCTGTGGAGGCACTCCAGGCGTTGACAGAAAAACTGACCGGTATGGGACTCAAGGATCTTGTTCTTGATCCGGGCTCAAGAGAGATCAAACAGGCCCTTGAAGATCAGGTTGCCATCAGACGTGCCGCCCTGAAAGCTTCCAACAAAGCTCTGGGGTTCCCAACCATTACATTCCCGTGTGAAATGGCTTCCAATCTTGATATGGAAACCCTTATTGCCGGTATGTTTGTAGCCAAATACGGCGGCATTGTTGTCATGTCTGATTTCAGTGCAGAATCTCTCTTCCCGTTATTACTTGAAAGGCTCAATATTTATACTGATCCACAAAGACCCATGACGGTAACAGAAGGTATTTTTGAAATTGGTAATCCAGATGAAAATTCTCCTGTTCTTGTGACCACTAACTTTGCTTTGACCTACTTTATTGTCTCCGGTGAAATTGAAGCCAGTAAAGTGCCTGCATGGTTATTGATCAAAGATTCTGAAGGTCTTTCTGTTCTGACTGCCTGGGCTGCCGGTAAATTTGGCGGCGATGATGTGGGACTCTTTGTTAAAAAGAGTGGAATAATGGATAAGGTAAAACATACTGAACTCATTATTCCGGGTTATGCTGCAGCTATTGCAGGTGATATTGAAGAAGAACTTCCCGGATGGAGCATTACAGTTGGCCCGAGGGAAGCGGCCCACCTGCCGGCATTCCTGAAAACCAAATAATTAATTAAAAGGCCAGGGCAACTTCCATGCCCTGGCTTAAAGATTGAAAATATTTAATTTAAAAGGAAAAAAACATGATACTATTTGGTGAAAGTCTGAACGTCATTTCCACCATCATTGGAAAAGAGTTCGGAGAAGCAGATCCAGCCAAACGTAACCCGGTACCCATTCAGGAAGAAGTTGTAAAACAAAAAGAACTGGGGATGGATTATATCGACATCAACCTGGGTCCGGCAAAAAAATTCGGCACTGAGCTAATGCCCTGGGTCGTTAACGTTGTCCAGGAAGCTGTTCCGGGGATGCCCCTGCTTCTTGACTCCTCTAACATTGATGCCATTGAGGCAGGGCTTAAAGTGTGCAAACCTGCTGATCAGCCACATATCATCAATTCTATTATGGCACGATCTGAAAGATATGAAAAAATGGTACCCCTTGCTGTAGAATACGATGCTGACTTTGTTGCGCTGATGTGGGGACCTGACGGTCTTCCAAGGGATGAAAATGAAAGAGCGGCTTTAGCTGTTGAACTGCTTTATTTTGCCAATGAAGCAGGGATTGTGAATGAAAGGATCTGGGTTGATGGAATTGTAACACCTGTTAATATCCAGCAGCAGCAGTTGATGAGCCTTTTGAACTTTCAAATGATGCTTGAAGACATGGCACCGGGTTCTAAATCCACCTGCGGTCTTTCCAATATCTCCAATGGTCCTCCGGAACACCTGCGAGGTATCCTGAACCAGACTTACATGGTTATGCTTGAAAAATACGGAATGAAATCCGTTATTGCTGATCCCCTTGATAAACAGCAGACCAGCATTGCCAAGGGAGAA
>JAHOYS010000062.1 GCA_019038815.1 Desulfobacterales bacterium
TCCGGCCCCAGCGTCCCGAACGCTGTGCTCTACCAGACTGAGCCACATCCCGACTGCAAGAAAGATTTATACACAAAAAAAAGTAAAATGTCTAATTGAAAATATTTTCTTTGATTATTGTCGCTTCCCTTTCCGGTCCTACAGAGACGATTTTAATTTTAACATTGGAGAGTTCCTCTACCCTTGCAAGGTATTTTTTTGCCTTTTCGGGCAGGTCGTCAAACTCAGTGATACCGGAGGTATCCTGTTTCCATCCCGGATGACTTTCATATACAGGGGTACATTCCTGTAAAACTTTGATTTCAGGTGGAAAATCTGAAATTTTTGTTCCATTGTGTTCATATCCGGTACAAATTTTGATCTCATCAAGATCATCAAGAACATCAAGTTTGGTGACGGCAAGGCCGGTCAGGCTGTTTAACCTTACAGCACTCCTAAGAACTACCATGTCCAGCCAGCCGCATCGTCTTTTCCTGCCGGTAGTGGCACCGAATTCCGAACCGGTTTTCTGGATTTTATCCCCAATGTCGTCAAATAATTCAGTCGGGAACGGACCGGCCCCGACCCGTGTTGTATAAGCTTTTACAATCCCTATTATTTCATCAAGATTTGCAGGGCCGACACCGGAGCCGTTGGCTGCATTGCCGGACACAACAGAGGACGATGTTACAAACGGATAGGTTCCGTGTTCAATATCAAGGTGGGTCCCCTGGGCTCCCTCAAACAAAATGGTTTTATTGTTATTTATTCCGTCAAACAATACCACGGAAACATCTGCGATATAAGGCAGCAATCGATCTTTGATCTGTTGGAATTGATCAATGACCGTTTCAGGGGCAATGGTTTCAGTATTAAAATAAGTTTTAAGATAAAAGTTTTTTTCCTCAAGAATAGTGACAACTTTTTCTTTGAAAAACTCAAAATCAAGAAGATCACAAAATCTTATTCCTCTCCTTGTTGCCTTGTCCTCATAACACGGACCGATTCCCCGGCCCGTTGTCCCGATCTTCTGATCTCCTTTTTTGGCTTCTCTGGCAGCGTCGATCAGCTTGTGGTAGGGCATGATGATATGGGCTCTATTGCTTATTTTTAGCATATCCGGTGAAGTATCAATATTATTTGATAATAAATAATCAATTTCTTCAAGTAAAACAAAGGGATCAACTACAACACCATTGCCGATAAAACATTTTTTGCCCTGGATAATGCCGGAAGGGATGAGGTGGCTGATAATTTTTTTTCCATTGACAACCATTGTATGGCCGGCATTGTTTCCACCCTGAAACCGGACAACATAATCAGCATGCTCGCTTAATAAATCAACGATTTTGCCTTTGCCTTCATCTCCCCATTGTGTGCCGACAATTACTGTATTTCCCACTACTTACTCCTTTTGTTTATAAAAAAACTTTTTATGAGCTGTTTTGTTTTTTCTTCACATATCCCTGAAACAATTTCAGGATGATGGTTTAACCGTTTATCATCCGCCATGGTATACAATGAAGATGCTGCACCCCATTTTGTATCTTTTGCCCCAAAAACAACACGTTTGATCCTGGCATGAATAATGGCGCCCATACACATAATGCAGGGTTCAATAGTAACATATAAATCAGTATCAATCAGCCTGTAATTGTTCAATGTCCTGGAAGCCATGCGTATGGCATTGATTTCAGCATGACTTGTGGGATCATTAGATGATATGGGGCAATTGTAACCATATCCGATAACATCTTTATTCTTATCCACAATGACTGCGCCGACAGGAACTTCATCTATATCTGCTGCTTTTTTTGCCTCCAGAATGGCAAGATTCATATAATATTCATCATCCATAATCCAAACTATATTTATATAAATCTTTTTCCCTGAGGTCAAACGAATTAACAGGTTTAATTATAGGAAGGCAAGGAATCTTTGTAAACATCAATTTCAAATTGGTACTCAACACTTATTGTCTTTTAGATAAAAGTGTCCATTGTAAAGATTTTTTAAACCCTTCTTTAATAAACAGGGAAAATAAGATGAGACAAATAAATCCGCCTATTGCAGTTAGCATGAACATTTCCCGAATGCTGGTCAGATCAGCAATAAATCCAAGCAATGCACCTGCTGCAATAACACCGGCATCAAAGGCACCATAAAAAAAACTGAAAACTACACCCCGGGCAGATGGGTCAGAATCGTCTGCGATAAAAGCTGAAATTGTTGGTGAACACAATGAAGATCCAATTCCAAACAGAACTGCTGTGATTATCAAGATATGCATTGTGTTTATTTCAGATATCAAATAAACAGCACAAAGGATAATAAGAAAAGAATAGAAAAACACGGGTCCCCTGCCATATTTATCAGACATCTGTGCAGCAATGAATCTACAGATAATAATGACAATCGATTCCACCATGAAAAAAATACCGATGTTCACTCCTTCAATATTTTCTAAAAGAAGAGGAAGAAACGTCATGATTCCTCCGAAAATAATAGCATAAATCAGCAGAATAAAAGAAGAGACAAGCACACTTCTTTTAAGAATAACTTCTTTGTATGGAATTTTTAATTTTTTGTCTGTCTTTTTATGAAGTTCTGATATTTGTAAAATCACGATAAGATTTACCAATGCGGTTAATGTACATAAGTAAATCAGTGGCTTAAATCCATATGAACTGAAAATTGTCATTCCAACCAATGGCCCCAATGTAAAGGCTAAGGTTGTGGAAGTTGCCATATGGCCTAATATTTCACCCCTCCTGTGTTCATCGCTCGCATCAGTAATATATGCAGGAAAAGCAGTTGTATAAAAAGAAAGCCCTAACCCGTGAAAAAATCTGATTACAATCAAATATAAAAAATTAGTAGAAATAAGATACAATAAAGGGGCTGCTAAAAAAAACATAACTCCCAAAATAAGGGAAATCTTTCTTCCTTTTTCGTCTGTTATAAATCCTGACAGGGGTCGTATAAGCAAAACTCCAAGTGCAAATGCTCCAAGAACTATTCCTATTCTGGTATTGTTGTAACCCGCTGCTGACAAATGGAGGGGGAGCGTGGGTAAAAACAGTGCTTCATTTGTGAAAAATAGAAATGTTGATATAAATAAAATGCTTAAATTTCGATCTCTTAAAATATATTTCATGAGGCTCGTTTGTTTCCACATTACGAAGTTTTATATAAAAGCTTGTCAGTTATAGCGGAATTAAACATTTATGCAAGATTTATTATTTGCTAAAATTTTTTGAATAGAAATCAGATTCAGATGAATACCGACGGATTTTATTTCTCCATTTTCTTGTATCCTAAATCCTATTTTGATATTCCTTCATAATAAATTCAAAATTAACACAATACAGATTCTTGAGAAATTGTTTGAGAGATTATTTGAAGTAGACTTAAGATATAATTAAACAGGTATTGAAATGAAAAAAAAATGGCTTCCGGCATTCAGCAACATGACCTATGGAATTTATGTTTTAACAGTTAAATGTGATGATATTTTTAATGGTATGGTTGCATCATGGGTAACTCAGGTATCATATGAACCACCCTTGATTCTGGTGGCTGTTCATCCAAATCGATATTCTCATAGCTTGATTGAAAAAAGTAATGCTTTTGTATT
>JAHOYS010000091.1 GCA_019038815.1 Desulfobacterales bacterium
ACATCAAATTTTTAAGGTTGTCATTCCTGTCAGTTTGTTCTATAACAGGCCAAAAAAGGTTATGAATTAAGCAGCTTATAATGGCCGATAATGTGTATGTATGAAAATATGATAAATGTCTGGAACAACACCTGACCAGCCTGGTCTGATCTTTTCTAAGATTTCTCCGGAAGGCTTGATCCAAATTGTACCTGATAAGCGTAAACCGACATTGGCAAAATAGTTATTTTGGCTTTCGCTATTATTATTTAAGGAAGAATAAATGGAGTTATCTGTTTTTGATTTATCAAAACACCTGGGCGTTGTCCCGAATACCATTGAACGCTGGATACGGCAGGGAAAACTGCCGGTTTCCCAAAAAGGCGCAAGATATCGGTTTGATACAAAAGAACTGGAAAAATGGGCATCCAAGCATAATATCAGACTGAATTTTTCGGATAAAGATGCGATTCAAAAAGATATAAAGTCAGTCATTCCTTTATCTGCGGCAGTCCAAAATGGTGGTATTTTTTTTGATATTCAAGGAACTGATGTAAACAGTGTTTTAAAATCCGCTATTGGAAAAATTACCAACATACCGGATGATTTTAAAACAGATCTCCTTGATCGATTGATTGAAAGGGAAAAGGCACTTTCAACCGGTATTGGAAACGGGATTGCCATTCCTCATCCAAGGGAGCAATTGGGCTATTTAACGGAACCTCTGGTTTCAATCTGCTTCCTTGAAAATCCAGTAGATTACAAGGCACTGGACAATCAGCCCGTGTCCGTATTATTTTTTATATTATGTCCTGAGCTTAAAATGCATTTGCACTTGTTATCTGCTTTATCATTTTGTCTTAGAGACAATCAGTTTACAAATTTTTTAAAATCAAGACCTGATCCTATTGCGCTGATTGAAAAAATTGAGATTCTTCAGAAGGCAAACCCGATATAGAAAATGCAATGGAGCAGCCAAGCTAAATGTCTACAATAAAAAACGGGTATAAAATTTTATACCAGAAACTGTTTCATCTGGATGACAGACTGCTGTTGATCATTGCCGGCTCCATCGCCGGGATCTGCAGTGGCCTTGCCGCTGTGGCACTGCGGTTATCCCTTGAATCTGTTCTTGAATGGCTTCACCCGTTTCGTCACTATGGGTGGGCATTTATTTTTCCGGCTATTGGGGCACTTTTGTCCTCTCTCTATCTTGAAAAGATTGCCAGGGAAGGGGCAGGGCATGGTGTGCCGGAAGTCATCTATTCGGTTTCACGATATGGCGGATTATTACGGTTTCGGTCAAGTTATTCAAGGTTGATATCCAGCTTTTTGACCATTGGAAGCGGGGGGTCTGCAGGCCCTGAAGCGCCGGTGGTCATGAGTGGATCGGCCATTGGTTCCAGTCTTGCCAAATTTCTTGGTTTAAATGATCGACAGCGGATTACACTGGTGGGATGTGGCACAGCAGGCGCCATTGCATCTATTTTCAATGCCCCAATTGCAGGTCTTGTTTTTTCCATTGAGGTTATCTTAGGGGAATGGAAATTTGTTAATATTATTCCCATTGCCATTGCTGCAGTGGCAGGAGCACAGGTCAGCCAGGCCATTATTCCCGAGCAGGTTCTTTTTTTCCACCAGCCTTTCAATGTTGGATTTCCTGATATTATGGCAAGTCTTTGTCTTGCATTGGTTACCGCCATGATTTCAGTTCTTTTTACAAAAACGTTACGGCAGACAGGGAAGCTTGCTAAAAAAGCGCCTTTTCCATTATGGGTTCGTGCAGTTATTGGCGGATGCATAGTCGGGATAACCGGGATGTTTATGCCGGTGGTACTGGCAGAGGGATACCATTTTATCCAGGCAATGATTTCCGGCACTTTTTCAATGGGTATTTTTATTACTTTTGTGGCGATCTTTGCTAAAATTTTTGCCACCTCCATGACATTGGGCTGGGGGGGGTCAGGGGGGATATTTGCACCTTGCCTGCTCATCGGAAGCCTTACCGGAATCGTTTTCCATAAAGCACTGTTTTTCTTATTCCCGACGATCGGATGTGCCAGTGAAGGCGCCTATGCACTGCTTGGGATGGCCGGAATTATCAGCGGGGTCATGCAGGCACCATTAACCGGGATTTTTCTGATTGTTGAAATTACAGGCGGCTATGAGACAATTCTTCCTTTAATTGTTGTTTCTTCCATCTCATCCACCATGAGTCACTATATAGAGCCTGCTTCCTTTTATTTTAAGGAACTGATAGAACGTGGACAGTTTTTAAGACCGGGTACTGATGCAAGAATTCTGTCTGATTTAAATATCAGTGAACTTATTCAGACTGAGTTTATCAAGGTTTCGGAAAATATGGTGTTCAGAAAATTTATTGAGATTCTAAAAACATCTAAACAGAATTTTTATCCTGTGATTGAGGATGAAACCGGTGACTATAAAGGTGTTATCCAAATCAGCGCTATCCGGAAATATGCTCTGGACCCTGGAATGTATGATATGATTTTTTTAAACCAGATCATGGATACCAACGTGATAACAGCTTCTTTGGAAAATGATTTACAAGAGGTTCTGGACATGATGGATATTGATAATATGGAAAGTATACCGGTTGTGGAAAATGACAGATTTATCGGTATGATATCAAAAACCAGGATTTTGGACTTATACCGCAGGGAACTGATTATGCAGACCAGTGTCCAATAAAAATTTTAAAAAAAGATAAAGGAGGAGAAGATGAATTATAAATTACTTCACATTTTCAGGAATACACCCTTTGGCAGGGAGACATTTTTTCAATCATTATATTTTTGTAAGATGATCAATGCATACCCTGTTGTTTACATTCCAAAAAGCGATAAATTTTTAATGTATTTTTCCAATGATGCCGTTCAGGTTGATCTGGATAATTCATATTTGACATCACCTGACACTGCAAAAGGCCATGCTGAAGATTTGTTGAATGAAATGGCGATCAAACCCATGTTTTATGAACCTAAAAATTTTACTGCGTCCTCTTTACCGGATATCCCCATAAGTTTTGATTATTTGTGCTGTCCAAGGTCTGTCAGTGACAGGTCTTCAAAAATAGGCCTGGGACATATCGGTCCAAAGGTGAGAAGAATAATAAAACATGCCACATTTCCTGTTTTAATCACAAGCCCGGTATTTAAACCCTGGAAAAGTATTTCCGTGTTTTTTGGCGGTTCCAAAAATGCTTTAAATGCACTGAAATTAGGTTTGAAAATTGCCATGTCTTCAGGGCTTCCCCTGAATATCTATACATTGCTGGAAAAAAAGGATGAAGAATATTATAGAGGCTTGATAAAAAAAGAAGGCCTTACAGAACCTGTCAGACAGTTATCCGAACAATGGTATTTTTATAAAAAATCAGATTTTAATAAAATGCTGTATGACGTACCCCATAATTCTTTGATTGTTTTAGGGGCATATGGACATGGAATTATAAAGGATCTTCTGCTGGGCAGCAAAATGGAGCAGATTCAGTCAACTGTGACCAATAACCTTTTAATTACAGGGCCATATTG
>JAHOYS010000067.1 GCA_019038815.1 Desulfobacterales bacterium
AAGGAAAATTTTACCAAAGAACCCATCGGGTTTGCCATCAGAAAAGGGGACCATGATGCATTAAACTATCTTAACAACTGGATTTTGAATATGCATGCCCAGGGGTTTTTAAAAGAGAAAAAAGCATACTGGTTTGAATCCAAAAAATGGGAAGACCTTGTTAAATAAGAAATTTTTAAAATTTACCATCATTGATATGGCAGTGATTATTTTTATCATTGCTGCGATATTTTTATTTTTTTCAAGGATGAGCCAGGCTCTTGATTATAAATGGGAATGGGGCGTGATCCCGTCATATTTCTTTTTCTGGGATACTGCCACAGGAGAGCTGAAAGCCAATATCCTTGTCAAGGGGTTTGCCACAACGGTTAAGCTCAGTATCTGGGCAACGCTTCTGGGGTTTTTATTGGGGACCATATCCGGTATCATGGGGGCAAAAGGATCGTTTGAACAACGATTTGTCAGCAGAACCTATGTGGAAACCATTCGTAATATTCCATCCCTTGTACTGGTTATAATTTTTTATTATTTTGTATCCAGCCAGTTTCTGGATGCACTCTCTCTGGATAAATGGTTAAGGAGCAGCTCTCAGACGGTTCAACAGATAGCAGGCTTTTTCTTTTCAGGGCCCGGCCAGATTAATGCCTTTATCTCTGCTGTTATTGCCCTTGGAATTTATGAGGGGGCTTATGTGTCTGAAATCATTCGTGGCGGCATTACCGCCATTCCTGATGGTCAGTGGGAGGCTTCCTGGTCCATTGGTTTGTCCAGGAAAAGGACATTTTTACTTGTAATTCTGCCACAGACTTTCAGAAGGGTGGCATTTCCCCTTGCAGGGCAGTTCATATCCACCATAAAAGATTCAGCCATAGTTTCTGTTATTTCAATCCAGGAACTGACTTTTCAGGGGATGGAACTGATGGCTGCCACCTTTCTGACGTTTGAAATCTGGATCACGATTACATTTCTTTATTTTACCCTGACATTTTCACTTTCACGATCAGTTGCTTTTCTTGAAAAAAAATATGCCTTAAAGTAATAACTGGTTAAAGAATGATATTCAGAATCCGGCGAAGCGGTTCAGCCGCACCCCAGAGTAATTGATCCCCGACTGAAAAAGCAGTGAGATAATCATCACCAAGATTCATCTTCCTGATACGTCCCACAGGAACAGTCAATGTCCCGGTTACCGCAGCAGGGGTCAAATCTTTGATGGTGTCTTCCTTTAAATTGGGGACTACTTTAACCCAGGCATTATTCCCGGCCAGTATGGCTTCAATTTCATTGAGAGGAACATTTTTTTTCAGTTTGATGGTAAAGGCCTGGCTGTGGCATCTCATGGAACCTACCCTGACACATTGGCCGTCAATGGGAATTGGATTGTCTGACCTTCCTATAATTTTGTTGGTTTCAACAAATCCTTTCCATTCTTCTCTTGTCTGACCATTATCCATTGCCCTGTCAATCCAGGGGATCAGGCTTGCGGCCAGAGGAACGGCCCAGTTTTGAACGGGAAGTGCATCTGATCTCATGGTGTTGATGACATTCTTATCCAGGTCCAGGATTCCTGATACCGGATTTTCAAGAACAGGTGTGGCCATCATTCCAATGGTCTTCATCTGGGTTACAAGTTCCTCCATGTTTTTAGCACCGGCACCGGAAGCTGCCTGGTATGTCATGGAGGTCAGCCATTCTATCAAATCATTTTCAAACAAGCCCCCAAGGGCCATCATCATCAGGGATACGGTACAATTGCCGCCAATATAATTTTTAATGCCATCGGATAAGGCATTGTCAATGACCTTGCGGTTCACAGGATCAAGCACAATAATGCTTTTATCATCCATCCTCAAAGTTGACGCAGCATCAATCCAGTATCCGTCCCAGTTCTTTTCAACAAGCCTGGGCTGCACAGATTCCGTGTATGACCCTCCCTGGCAGGAGAGTATAATATCCATGTCCAGCAGACTGTCTATATCATATGCATCGACCAGAGGCGGTGTTTCAATGCCGACATCAGGGCCTTTTTGACCTGCCTGGGATGTTGTGAAAAAAAGAGGGGTAAATTGTTTGAAATCATTTTCCTCTATCATTCTTTCCATGAGTACAGAGCCAACCATCCCGCGCCAGCCAATAATCCCAACTTTCTTCATTGTTCTTTCCTTTCTCAATCCTGGATTGCCAAAAGATTGATGATGATTAAATAAATTTTAGATTCAAAGATGATTTATACTCTTTTTTTTAAAAAGATGCCAGTGGTTACAAAAAAGTGCGACAAAACTAACAATGGTTTTTATCGTTGATTGCTCAGAAATACTCCAAAAATAACAATGAGGGTCGCAACAATCTGGCTGGGGTTTAATGTCTCACCTAAAATCAGCCAGCCCAAAAGGACTGCTGTAACGGGAATCAGGTTAATAAATATAGATGCCCTGGAGGCCGGGATCTTGCTGATTCCCCAATTATAAAGGCCAAAGGAAAAAAAAGACACACAAATTCCTAAATAGAACAACAACCCAACCAGTTTCACTGTCCATATGGATGGATCTGCAATAATGACATATTTTATTCCAGGCAGAAAAAAGAGTGTTCCTGCAAATACCTGCATCCCGGTTAAAGACCATGTGTCATACCTTGAGCTGAGTTTTTTGATCAGAATAATATTTGCGCAGGCGCTGGCCATTGCAAGAACTTCCAGAAGATTCCCAAGAATTGGATGGGGTGCATTGGCCTGTTTTGTTTGAAAGATGGTCAGCAGCATCACCCCCAGAATCGACAAAGTGAGTCCAATGATTGTTTTTGTGTTCATAGATTCTGAAAGGAAAAAAAAGGCGGCAACAGCAACCATTAAGGGCAGGCAGGCTGAAATGATCCCGGCCTGGGATGAGGTGGTAAGGGTTAAGGCATTGGACTCAAATAAAAAATAGAGACAGGGTTGGAACAGAACCATGGGTAACAGGATTTTCCAATCGCCTTTTTGATATGATTTTGGAAATATTTTCCATGATATCGGAATAATAAATACAAAAGCAATAAAAAGCCGGCAGAACATCACTGCAAAAGGATTTAAATCATAAAGCACAATCCTCATGGCAGAAAATGAACTGCCCCATAAAAAAACCGCCCCAAGAATGGACAGGACCGGCAGCATGTTTTTGATTTTAACAGTCACGCATGTTCTATAGTGGATCAGAAAAATTTAATCAATTGTAAAAAAATTTAAAACATGGCAGAGTGGCAGTCATGCTGACACGATTCACCCGGAAAGCTTTAAACATTATTCAAAATATCCCGGAAGGTAAGGTTTTGACATATGGCATGGCAGCCTCTCTTGCCGGAAAACCAAATGGTGCCCGGCAGATTTCAAGGCTTCTTCATTCAATGTCAAAAAAACATGATCTGCCCTGGCATCGTATTGTTAACTCAAAAGGGAAAATATCCTTGAAACCATCCCACGGATATGAGCTTCAAAAAGCACTTCTTGAATCAGAGGGCATTAAATTTTCCC
>JAHOYS010000019.1 GCA_019038815.1 Desulfobacterales bacterium
TATCCTGACAAATTTTTAAAAACTCGGACTGGTGAAAGAAACACTCGGTAAATTGCCGGATTTGACTCCTGATCGATGATTATTAGTGCTCAGAAGAAAAGCTGCTTAAAGCATATAAAGATTTTATAATCTTAGTTTAATTGGTCACATTTGGTAATGGCTCAAATTCCTCTTTGGTCAAATCTTGCTTAGTGACATTCCTTTGTTTCCCATCTTTTCCTACACAAGCAAGGCTAAGCATGTTTGTCCAAAGTTTGCTCCCGCTTTCATTTTTAACTCTAATAAAAATACGGCCTTCGGATTCCTCATGATCAACATATTCAACACGGGTCTGATCTTTTTCACTTTGAATGATATGAACCTTATTATGTTTTATTAATTCATTTACTTGTGCCGTATCTCCTTTTTCAGTGTAAGCGGTTTTTTTCTCAATATCCTTGAGCTCCAGAGCTACAGCAGTCCCATCTAAAAGTATAATATTGGGCTCAAATTTGAACCAGCCACCCCAGGCACTCCCGCCAAAGACAATAAGAATCATAAAAACGAAACATATTTTTTTGGTAATTCTACTCATTCTACACGTCCTCCCATCCAAAGTTAAAATAAAAAAAGGCACTCGCCCGATAATATTGGGAAAACACCTTTGTTTTCTTCTAATTCTGCCAATACGCCATTGTATTCAGCGGAAATTTTAAACTAAGTTTTATTTTTTAAACTGTCAAGTATTTTTTTAAAACAATCTTTTTTTAAAATGAAAAAGACATTTTTCGCAATTGTTTCACCCTTGCAATAAGCTCCTGCGCTCTTTTATATTTTACGGTATCATTGTCTTCAATTACACCTGTTAAATGCCAGGCAATCATGCAATGTGCCCCCCATTGCATGTACGCGGGCAGCAGTTCTTTCTCAATTTGGCTCAGCCTGTAATATTTTTGATATTCATTAAGAAAAGTATGCAAAAGTTCTTCTGATAATTCATTGTCAACATAGCAAAATCCTTGGATTGCAGTCCCAAGTTCATGCAATAAATTTTCAATGCAAATTGCTTCAAAGTCTAAAACAGCAAGCAATTTATTGCCCTTAAACATTGTGTTGTCAGGGAATAAATCACCATGCACTAAACCCCTGGGAAGTTTTACCGACAATGGTTCTTGAAGATAGCTGGTTTGCTCTATGAAATAATCAAAGATATCCGGGTGTGCATAAACAGCGGAAGGGATTTTTTGAATAACAGTTTTACAATAATCAATATCTACCCAGTTTTTTTGAGTAAAAGATGTCGGCACTTCTAATAAGTTTAGAGAGGCCGCTACTTTAGCTATCTGTCGTGTTGTTTCTATATTCACCTCTGGGTGATGTCCGTTTATAAATTCATATAGCACAGTATTATCGTTACCAAGAGTATTAATAAATTTATTTTCTCTGTCTGGAACAGGATAAGCTGAAGGTATGTCTTTAGTCTTTAGATATTCTAAAATTTTTATTTCGGGAACAATATCTGCAATTTTTTTGTTTAGATGAATTTTCAGCAGATATTCTTTCTTATCTGTAGTGACTTTATAATTTATATTAGCATACCCGCCAATCGTAAGACTTATATCTGTAATTTTCCCACTATTGTATCTATCCATCAATAGCTGAATATCATGCATTGCTTTTGATTTATCATTAAAATATTCCATTAGTATTTCTATAAAGAGATCTTTGGAAAAGCAATAAATATATTTTTATTTGCTGTGACTTGAGAAAAGACAGATAACCATGTATTTTTCAGCATTATGAAAAAGTCTTCAAAGAACAGGTTGACCCCGCAACAGGAGTCACTCTTTCCGGACAGCAGTCTTTTTGATAAAATTGCAAGAGCGGTCTGCCGTGCCGGAACGCTTCCAAGAAAAGAGCTTTATGAAGCATGGGAAATGGCAAAAAGGGTACGTCGAAGATACAGGGGCGGCAGGGTTTTAGACCTTGCCTGCGGTCATGGTCTTTTGGCGCATATTATGCTCATTCTTGATGACACTTCAGGCACTGCTATAGCCGTGGACAAGAAAATCCCTTTAAATGCAAAAAAATTATCCAATGCATTGATCACATCCTGGCCAAGACTGAAAAACAGAATTATATACAAAGAAGCAGATATCCGGGGAATCGTCGTCCTTCCGGATGATATCGTGGTATCTGCCCATGCCTGCGGATCTTTAACCGATCTGATTATTGATAAGGCCATTGAACAGCATGCCAGAGTGGCGGTTTTGCCCTGCTGTCATAATATAAACGTTTCTTCCACAGCAGGTCTTGAAGGCTGGATGGATAAAACCCTTGCCGTGGATACAGCAAGGGCTGTAAGGCTTAGATCCAAGGGCTACAAGATTGTTACCCAGAAAATTCCTGAAACTATAACACCCAAAAACAGGCTGCTTATGGGAGAATATTTAAAATTTTTTTGATGGAAGAAAAACAAGCGGATTGAAAAGCATTTAACTTTCGAGTGAGGAAGACTGGGATGATATGCCCCTTGCAAGTGTTGTCTGGATTTTGTCCAGAACAGGGCAGCCTGCATGACATTTTGGAAGTTCTGATTTGTTCTCACAGTTGAGGCACGGGCTTTTGATCAAATACCCGATTTCAAAATCAAACAGATCTCTATTAATAATATTGTCCATGTCTAAATTATTTTTTGATCCTTAAATTAAAGCCCATCTATATCAATTACTAAAAGAAGCGTCAATATCTGCACAGCTCTCATGCACAGAAATATTTTTTGCCTTGTCAGACGATTAAACAAATGATAAATCAAAAAAGATTATTGAATCAACAATATGCACAGGAAAGGGCTGAATATTTGTGGCTGAATCAAGATTTGCAGAGCTGAAAGAAAAGGAAAAGGAAGCAAGAAGACAGATTGTCATTGAATCTGCTTTGGCACTTTTTGCAAAAAAACCATTTTATGAAGTGGGCATGCGGGAAGTGGCCAATGAGGCAGGTATTTCTCCTGCAACTATTTATAGATATTTTTCAAGCCAGGAAGAACTTTTTAATGAAGCGTTTCTCCAGGATATTTCTTCTGCCAGTAAAACATTTAAATCAATGGTACTCAAGGATAAGCCGGCAAGCATTGAAGAGTTTGCCATAAAATTTGTTGATCACCTTATTGAAAATGAATCCACGTTTCAGATGATGACGTATCTGATGCTGAAAAACAATCTGGCAGATCCTGTTATGGGCAAGTTTGATTCGGTCACCAAAATTTCTTTTGATCTTTTTGAACAGCTTTTAAAAAGACACGGTGTAAAAAAAGAGAAAGCGCGATTGTATTCTCACGCATTTATTGCCTCGATAACGGGTATTTTAATGACATTTCGCCATTATCCGTTAAAGAACAAAAAGGCTATCAGGAAACATATTATAAAAGTGATAAAGGCCACTTCATCCCTTTACACCGATCAACTGATAAGCAAGTAAGGAATCCCGGATTAATTTTTTGTTCTGATCCGGAATA
>JAHOYS010000144.1 GCA_019038815.1 Desulfobacterales bacterium
ATCCAAGGCTTATGGTGAATATGATTTTTCATAGCAGCTATAAATCAGCTATAAATCATTGACATTAAAATTATCAAGCTGCTAAAGTGTAACTTGTTAAACTAATAGTAAAAAACTGATGCCGGGAAAATATAGCGTGGTTTTTCAAAAAATATCTGTATTTTTAAAAAGTTAAATCAGGAGCAGTAAATGGAGAAGATAAATTTAAAAGGATTAAATATTGCTATAATGGGTGGCAGTCATCCTTGTAAGGAAATTTTACAACTTCTTCTAAGTGATGGTTTAAAAGATCTTGACTGCAGAATTTTAATAGTTGCCGATCCTTTTACCAGGGTTGAAGGACTCAAATATGCGAAAAAACAAAAACTTTTAACCACCACTGATTACAATGATATTTTTAAACTTGAAAATCTTGACCTGATCCTCAAACTGGCTCAGGATAAAAGTCTTAACACCTTCATTGAAAAAGCTGCTCCCCAGCATATTAAATTGTTAAATCTGGACCATTCCCATGCCATGGCTTTGATCACACAGTTGAAAATAGAACGAGAAAAAACAGCCGTCAGAAAGAACATCAAAAACAATAAAATTGATACAAACAACCTGGAAGCTATTTTTAATCAGTTTTCAGATAATATTATGCATATAGCTGAAGAGAGAATCCGGCATTATCATGATGAAACACTGGATCTGATCAAAATGGAACAGGAGTTGAGTCAGATTATCCATGGCAGCATGATTCCAACTTTCATAATCAACAGGGACCATATTATTACCCATTGGAACAGGGCCTGCGAAGATCTTACCGGTTACAAATCCTATGAACTTGTTGGAACAGATAAGCAATGGGCTCCTTTCAGATCATCAAAAAGACCCACTATGGCAGATGTTATTGTAGGGGAAATGAGCGAAGATGAAGTTCAGAATTATTATGGTGACAGCTGGAAAAAATCAGTCCTGATAAAAGAGGCATACGAAGCAGAAGAATTCTTTCCTCACCTGGGAGAGAATGGTAAATGGATTTTTTTTACTGCAGCGCCCATCAAATCTGAAGATGGAAAAATTATCGGGGCTATTGAAACCTTAAGAGACAGTACTTATGACAAGAAGGCCCAGGCGGAACTGGAGGCTCAGGATAAAAAACTTGCCCACCTGTATGATCAATACCGTATTCTTTTCAATAATAATCCCAATCCCATATTTATCGTTGACAGTTCAACGCTGGAGATTCTGGATGTCAATAACAGTGTGGAAGATGATTACGGGTATGGAAAAGAACAACTTATAGGCAAACCTTTTTTCGATGTTCTGAATGAAATGAGTGTTAATATTTCCTATACCCCGGAAATGGTAACCCTGTTTAAGGAAAAAGCAAAAGCAGGACAGCTTTCTGCAGGCATGCCATGGAAAGAAAATACGTTTAAGACAAAAAGCGGTGAATATATTCCGGTGCGATACTCCACCAGTTTTTTGCATAAAAAAGGAAAACTTGTGAGTTGTGCCTTTTTCTTCCATGATCTTACCGAGATCAAACAACTGGAAAAAGAACTTGTCCAGTCTGAGAGACTCGCTGCCATCGGCCAGACAATCAGCGGTCTTTCCCATTGTATAAAAAATATTCTGACAGGACTTAAGGGGGGAAGCTACGTAGTAGATGTCGGGCTGAAAAAAGACAATGTTGATAAATTAAAAACCGGCTGGCAAACCATAAAAAACAATATTGACCGGACATCTGATCTTGTTCAGAACCTGTTAACCTTTTCCAAGGAAAGAGAGCCTGAATATCAGCCCTGTTATCCCAACGAAATTGTTAAAGATGTTGTTAAATTGTTAGATGTCCATGCAAAGAAACAAAACATTGAGATTATTCTACAGCTTGACCCGCAAATCGGCGAAATTATTGTGGACCCGCAGACAATCCATCGTTCCCTGCTGAACCTGATTTCAAATTCTATAGATGCCTGTCTGGAGGTTTATGAGGTGAACAGGAACTTAAAAATTCATTTAAAGACTTTTTTAGAGAACAGCAACCTGCTTTGTGTTGAAGTTCAGGACAATGGTGCCGGCATGAGCCAGGAAAATAAAAACAGCCTGTTTACCCCGTTTTTCAGTACCAAGGGAGCCAAAGGAACAGGCCTTGGTCTGCTTGTAACCGACAAACTCATAGAAGAACATCATGGTACCATAAATGTTTCATCAACCCTTGGGCAGGGAACTCATTTCACTCTTAAAATACCATATGAATCGATAAAACCGACTATTGAAAATTAGAAAAAGCTGAAAGGTCAAGTCATGCAACGTGTAAAAAAGGGTTTCAAGCCCTTTATATTCATTTCATTTATTTTTTTTATCTTTATTATAGGGTATCAAAATCTTGAATATAACTGGCAGTGGTACCGGGTTAAACCCTTTTTGTTTGCCTTTGAAAATGGTGAATTTACAAGAGGCCTTTTGCTGGACGGTCTTTTCATAACTCTTAAAATTTCTTCCATAAGCCTTGTCCTTTCTTTTATCATTGGCTTTTTGTCTGCCTTTGCAAGGCTGTCCTCTTCTCCAGTGTTGAGGTCAGTGTCATGGCTCTATGTGGAAACCATCCGGAATACGCCGCTTCTTATCCAGATATTTTTAATCTATTTCGTGATTTCACCGGTATTCAATATTTCTGCCTTTCTTTCTGCCGTCATTGCGTTAAGCCTGTTTGAAGGTGCTTATTCGTCAGAGATTATACGATCCGGAATTATCAATATCCCAAAAGGCCAGTATGAAGCTGCCCAAAGCATTGGACTGTCTGTTCCCGGTACTTACATAAAAATAATTATTCCTCAGATGCTGAGGCAGACCCTTCCCATGCTTGCCGGCCAAAGCGTGTCATTAATAAAAGATTCGGCTCTGGTCAGTACGATTTCCATTTATGACCTTACCATGCAGGGACAAAGAATCGTTTCTGAAACATTTTTAACTTTTGAAATCTGGTTTGCCGTGGCATTATGTTACCTGGTCATTACAGCCAGCCTTTCTTTTATAATCAGATGTTTTGAAAATCAGTTTAAATTTATCAACCAGTAATATTTAATAAAAATTCTATAAGGAGACAAAAATGAGAAAGATTCTATGTTTAAGTGTTGTGCTTTCCTTGATTCTGGGTGGTATTTCATTTGCTCAGGAGAGTATAGTTGAAAAAATTCAGAAACAGGGAGTTATCCGGGTGGGGATGTCCACCTTTATTCCCTGGGCCATGAAAGATAAGCAGGGTAACCTTATAGGGTTTGAAATAGATGTGGCCGGAAAACTGGCCCGGGATATGGGTGTTAAGATTGAGTTTGTTCCCACTGCATGGTCAGGTATTATTCCGGCCCTTTTAACAGGTAAGTTTGATGTGATCATAGGGGGTATGGGAATTACACCCCAGCGAAATTTAAAAGTGAATTTCACCATCCCCTATGATTACTCGGGTATGTCAATGGTTGCTCACAAAGTCCG
>JAHOYS010000119.1 GCA_019038815.1 Desulfobacterales bacterium
ACGTTTATTCAACAGGTGTGTTCACCATTCCTTTAATGAAAAAACTTGGGTACAAACGCAGATTTGCCGGAGCGGTGGAAGCTGCTGCCTCCACAGGTGGTATGCTCATGCCACCGGTCATGGGAGCAGGCGCCTTTGTTATGGCAGAAATCACGGGCATATCCTATGTCAATATCGTCATTGCTGCCATTCTGGGATCACTGCTGCTATATGCCAGTATGGTGGTTCGGGTCCATTATACCGCACAAAAACAAAAACTTTCAGGGGTAGAGGAAGGGGATATTGTCTCCTATAAGCAGATTCTAAAGGATTCCTATCTCCTTATTCCTATGGTTATTTTAGTGGTATTACTCCTTAAAGGGTATTCACCCTTTTTTGCGGCCACCGCTGCCATTGCAATAGTTTTTTTGATTAGTTTTATAAAAAAAGAAACCCGGATGACACCGGCCAGAATCTTTGAAACCCTCCGCCTTGCAGGGCATAATATGATCATGATTGCCCTTGCCTGTGCAGGAGCAGGCATGGTGGTTGCCATTGTCACACATACCGGTCTTGCCCTGGGCATTGCTACAGTCATCACAAACTGGTCCGGGGGCCTGATATTTCCGGCCATGCTCCTGGTCATGGTTACCTCCCTGGTTATGGGTATGGGACTGCCTTGTACACCGGCTTATATTATTGCCATAACCATCGGCGGTCCGGCACTGTTAGCCATGGGGATCGATATGCTGCCGGCCCATCTTTTTGTCTATTATTTTGCCGTTCTGGCCGGGGTCACCCCGCCGGTGTGTGTGCCTGCCTTTTGTGCCGCCTCCATTGCCAAGTCCAAGCCGCTCCAGACGGGTTTTGAAGCGTTTAAACTGGCGTTGGCAGGATTTTTGATCCCTTATGTTTTTGTATTCAACCCGGCATTGCTTATGCGAGGGTCTCCCCTTGAAATTATTACGGTCACCCTGATGGTTTTGATAGCAATTATATTTTTTGCAGGCGCTTTGAGCGGATATTTTTTCACGCCTCTGAACCTGATTTTACAGATCAGCCTTTTTGTCCTGGCAGGACTTACCACCTTTTTGTGCACCAAACCTGATCTTCTCAATTCACCTATGATCAGAATACTGGGTATCCTGGTCCTGGCAGGAATTTTATTCCGGCCCCTGTGGTTAAAGAAAACCGGTGCATAAACAAAAATTACCACATATTGTCATCATTGGCGGCGGGGTCATCGGCACTTCCATTGCCTATCATCTGGCAAAGCAGGATGCCAGGGTGACCTTGATCGAAAAAAAGGATCTGGCCTCGGGCAGTTCCGGTGCCTGTGACGGTCTGGTTTTCATGCAGTCCAAAAAACCGGGTATCCACCTTTCCCTTGCCATGGAAAGCCTCAATCGGTTTGAGAATCTGCAAAAAGAACTGTCCATTGACATTGAGTTCAAAAAGATTGGTGGTATGGTTATCATCGAGACCGAGGGCGAGTATCGTGCAATGAAAAAATTTACAAAAGACCAGCAGGCCATCGGCCTGGATGTCCGGTTGCTGGACCCGTCCCAGGCGCTTGAAAAAGAACCGTTTTTATCACCCGACATCATCGGATCAACTTTTTCACCCCTGAATGCCCAGGTTAATCCCATCAACTTAACGCTTGGGTTTGCTCTGGCTGCGAAAAAAAACCACGCCAGAGTCATTGATCATGCAAGGGTATTGGGTATTCGTACAAAAAACAATCAAGTGACCGGCGTTGCCACAACCAAAGGAAATTTTGATGCGGATATTGTGGTGAATGCAGCCGGGTCAATGGCAGGGCTGGTGTCTGACATGGTGGGAATTTCAATGCCTGTGCAACCCAGACGAGGCCAGATTGTCGTAACCCATGCTGGAAAACCAGTGTTAAGCCACTGCCTGATCTCTGCTAAATATATTGCAGCTAAATATGACCCTTCATTAGCAGACAAGTCAGGGCAGGGCATTTCCATGGAACAGGCAGACAATGGAAACCTGCTATTGGGTTCCACCAGGGAATTTGTCGGGTTTAATAAAGAAAACACGATATCAGGCATCCAAAAAATTATCCGACAAACCGCTGCCGTCCTTCCCGTACTGGAGAATTTTCAGGTGATCAGAACCTTTGCAGGCCTCAGGCCCTATACCCCGGATGGCTTGCCGATCCTGGGTCCGGTCAGATCCCTGAACGGTTTTTTCATGGCCTCGGGCCACGAAGGGGATGGCATTGCGCTGTCACCCGTCACCGGAGATCTCATGGCCAACATGCTGTTAGGGCGTAAAACCCATATCTCTCTGGATGCCTTTTCCCCGGACCGGTTCGAGAAAAAAGAGACCAGACACCATGGTTAAAAAAAAATCAACTCTTAATCAGAACTTAAGAATTTCTTCTGTTCAGCGGGGCCCAAAGATAACACTCATGGTCAATGACATAAAAATTGCGGCCTATGAAGGTGAATCTGTCCATGCTGCGTTGATCGCAGCAGGTATCCGAAATTTTCGAACCTCAAAAACAGGAGCACCCCGGGGGGTGTTCTGTGGTATGGGCATCTGTTACGAATGTCTGGTCACCATTAATAATATACCGGACCAGCGGGCCTGTATGACCCTGGTAATGAATAAGATGGAAATTATCACCGAAGTTCATTTCTTTCAAAACCTAACGCCGGAAGAAACGAATAGGGGTGGGAACCAATGAAAGCCCGATACCATGTTATTATCGTAGGGTCAGGATTTGCCGGACTTTCAGCAGCGCAGACGCTTGGCGGTAGGGGTCTTGATATATTGATCATTGATGAAAATGTCCACACCGGAGGACAACTGCTTCGGAAGACCCGGTTAAAATCCTCTTATTTTCCTAAACTCGAACCTGATTTGATGAAATTAAGGGGGTTTGATCTGGTTCAAAAGATGAAAAGACTTCAGTGCATAGACCGGCTTTTTCAGGCACAGGTCCTGGGCATTTTCAAAGACAAAAGACTTTGGGTTCTTCTAGAAAACAATAAAATCCTTGAGGTCTGGGCTGAGCATCTCATACTTGCCACCGGCGCCAGGGAAAGGTATCTGCCTTTTAAAGGCTGGACCCTGCCCGGTGTTATGTCTCTGGGATCTGCTCAAATCCTGATGAAAAGTTATGGGGTTCTGCCTGCCCGTAACACCCTGATTGCGGGCACCAGTCCCCTTATGATGGCTCTGGCATCAGAAATCCTTGGTAACAGAGGTAAGGTTACGGCACTGATGGATGAAAATTCCATGACCAAAAAGATAGGATTTCTTCCATTGATTCAACATCACTGGCCCAAATTGATGGAAGGTGCACTTTATACCGCCCGGATGGTTCTCAACCGTGTTCCCATGCATCAAAGATACAGGGTGATCGAAGCCAGGGGGAAGGAAGGATTTGAATCGGCAATTATGTCAAAGATTACCCCTGAAGGAGAGGTAATCCCTGG
>JAHOYS010000117.1 GCA_019038815.1 Desulfobacterales bacterium
AGAGTTCTTGTGGCATCCCCGATATTGATACAGGCAAACCCCCCATTTTTTAAAACTCTGAATGCCTCATCCCATATGGAATCCAAGGATTTATGCATGAGTTCAAATGCTTTGTTCCCGTTCTGTTTTTGAATTGCCTTTCCAATGGATTTATTTTGTTTAAAAAAGATTTCATCCCACATTTCAATCATGGGATAGGGTGGGGATGTGACAATAAGATCAACACTGTTGGAAGGGATCTGTTTGAGATTGTTTGAATTTTGAAAAAGGAGTTGATGCGTTGTTTTCATGTCTGCTTTCCCTGCTCTTTATAACAATTTATACAATTTGAATTTGCGCCCGAGTATAACAACCTTATAATTGTTTGTAAAAGGATAAAAAGATTGACGGTGAAAGGGTGAAACTATATGTTGAGAGTGTTTTGGTCTAATGTGAGATTATTAAAAATAAGGAATTTTAAAAAAAGAGTGAAAAAGAATTTCAAAGCAGGCGCTATTCAGTTTGATGTTAAAAACGGACTGAATGAAACCAATTTGAATACAGCACTTGGATCCTTGGAGACACTCGCATCTGAAAATGTGTCCCTTGCCGTCCTGCCGGAAATGTTTTCCTGCTCATTTGATAATGAAAACTTAAAAGAACATGCAGAAATTACAAATAAAATTGTTGAACGACTTTCTTTTTTTGCAAGAGAGAACCAGATGGCGATTGTGGGAACACTGCCTGAAAAAGAAAAAGACCTGATATACAATACCATGGTGTTTATTGATGTGGATGGAAAGCTGAAAGGAAGATATAGAAAACTCCATCTTTTCAGACTGACAGGCGAACATCTTTATTACACCGGCGGAAATAAGATTGTTATGGTTGACTCAAGCTTTGGCAGGATCGGATTGATGATCTGCTATGATTTAAGGTTTCCTGAGCTGGCCAGATCATTATTCTTAAAAAAAGCACAAATTGTTGTTGTGTCTGCCCAGTGGCCGGAATCAAGAAAAGACCATTGGAAAACGCTGGTCAAAGCAAGGGCAATTGAGAATCAAATGTTTATGATCTGTTCAAACAGGACAGGAACTGATGATCAATTGCAGTTTCCCGGGATGTCTATGATTGTTGATCCAATGGGAATTGTTCTGGCTGATGCCGGAAGTGATGATGGCAGCATTTTTGCAGAAATTGAGATAAAACTGGTAGAAAATGCCAGAACAGAAATCCCCTGCAGTACAGACCGGAGACATGATATTTATGGATAAAATTGTCAGTTTTTCTGAAATTAAAAATTTATCCGGGCAATACAGGGATACTAACAAGACAATTGTTTTTACCAATGGATGTTTTGATATTATTCATGCAGGCCATGTTAAATATTTAACCCATGCTGCAAGTCTTGGGGATATCCTTATTCTGGGGCTGAATTCCGATCGTTCAGTAAAACGTATCAAAGGAGAAAAACGTCCGGTGATTGGTCAGGACCACCGCTCTCTGGTCGTTGCAGCTTTAGCATGTATTGATCATGTGGTGTTGTTTGATGAACCTGATCCAAAATGTCTGATTGAAATCATTTGTCCTGATGTGCTGGTTAAAGGGGCGGACTGGCCGGAAAATCAGATTATCGGGGCTGATTTTGTAAAAAAAAACGGGGGGCGCATAGAAAGGGTTGTCCTTGAACCAGATATCTCCACAACAAAAATCATAGAACAGATAGGTGAGCTTTATTATGGAAAAAGCTGATATCAAAGTCTATGAGTTTGAACATTTTAAAAACCGCGATAGTATTGTTCACGGTATATTTACAAGGGCCGGTGGAATCAGAAAAATGAATTTGAACCCCCTTATTTTTTTAAACCAGGTGCACGGAAGTGATATTAAGGTATTAAAAAAGGAGGACAATGACTTATCTGAAAATTTTCAACCCGGAGCCTATACGGCTGACGGTATTGTTACTGACATGAAAGATGTATCTCTTGTCATCCAGGTTGCCGATTGTCAGGCTGTGATGTTGTATGATCCTGAAAAAAAAGTGATTGCAAACGTTCATTCCGGGTGGCGGGGAAGTGTTCAAAATATTATTGGAAAATGCGTGGACAAAATGATTCTTGAGTTTGGCTGTCAGCCTGGAAATATTATGGCTGGTATTTCTCCATCCCTTGGTCCCTGTTGTTCCGAATTTGTAAATTATAAAAATGAGATTCCAAAAACGTTATGGAACTATAAAATTAATGGTAAAGATTATTTTAATTTCTGGGAAATGACCAAGGGTCAGCTTATGGATAATGGTGTAAAAAAAGAACATATTGAAAATATGGAAATTTGCACAAAATGTAATACAGACATTTTTTATTCTTTCCGGGGAGAAAAAACAACCGGCAGGTTTGCCTGTGTAATATCAATGACTTAATATCGGGATTTGACTTTGACTTTTATTATAACAATTTGAAATGAGAAAGTTTAAGAATGGAAAAAATTAATAAAGTTTTTTTAACACAAAAAGTAAAAGCCTCCGGCTGAGCTGCTAAAATTGATCCAGGGACGCTGGATCGAATTGTAGGAGGACTTAAGGTTAAATCTCACCCCAACTTGATCGTGGGGCTTGATACTCCTGATGACGCAGGAGTCTATAAACTTGATTCTAAGACAGCGCTTATCCAGACCCTTGATTTTTTAACACCGGTTACTGATGACCCTTATGAATTCGGTCAAATTGCTGCTGCCAACTCTTTAAGTGATGTGTACGCCATGGGAGGAGAGCCTGTTACAGCAATGAATATTGTTTGTTTTCCAAGCTGTGACCTTGCAGAGGATATCCTGGCTGAGACGTTAAAGGGGGGCCTGGATAAAATTAATGAATCCGGTGCCACACTTGTGGGCGGCCATTCCGTGGATGATCAGGAATTTAAATACGGGCTTTCCGTTACAGGTATCGTGCATCCGGACAAAGTGCTGACCAATGCCGCGGCTCAAACCGGCGATATAGTTATATTAACAAAACCCGTGGGAACCGGAGTTATGTCAACTGCCATAAAAGCAAAACTGGCTGCAACTCAAAACATAAAAGAAGCTTTTGCCACCATGTCTCTGTTAAACAAGACCGCTGCAAAGGTGATGTCAAAGTTTAATGTCAATGCCTGCACAGATGTTACCGGATTCGGACTGGCAGGGCATCTACTGGAAATGGCAAAAGGCTCAAAAAAATGTATTAGTCTTTATACAAAAAAAGTTCCTTTGCTAAATAATGTCCTGGATTTTGCAAACATGGGGATGGTACCGGCAGGTGCCCATAAAAATCGTAATTTTTTTAACGATCTGACCCATATTGATGCTGATGTTAACAGGGCAGTTGTCGATCTGATGTTCGATCCGCAGACATC
>JAHOYS010000087.1 GCA_019038815.1 Desulfobacterales bacterium
GCAATTTAAATGAAACCATTTTTAATAAAATTAGCACTGAATAATGTAATTCTTGAAGATGAATTTAAACTGGCAGTTCAGGAATTTAAAACAATTGAAATAATTCCTGAATTAGATCAGCAGAAAGCAGATCTGACTGTTTTTGAACTGGAATCAGAATCAGATCTGGATCGAATTCAATCTTATATTGCAAATACGGAAAATACAGAAGTTTTTCTGCTGTCAGGCAATTCAGATCCCCAGATTCTGATTAAAGCTATCCGCATGGGGGTTAATGAATTTTTGCCCCTGCCCCTGAAGCCTGATATGATCAAAGATGCGATCCTTCGATTTGTCGAACGGCAGAAAAAGAAAAAAAGAAGAGCTTTTAAAACTTCAGGCCAGGTTATCAGTGTTGTGGGCAGCAAAGGGGGTGTAGGGACCACCACTATTGCTGTAAACCTTGCTGTTACAATAGCACAGGCAGAAGAAGAACTTTCCGTGGCATTACTGGATATGAATACTCTGTTTGGTGAAATACCCATGCTGCTGAATATATCTCCAAAATATCACTGGGGAGATATTATGAAAAATATGGATCGGCTGGATGATTTTTTCCTGTCAAATATCCTTTCCGAGCATTCATCAGGTGTTCATGTACTGCCATCCCCCCGGTATCTGAATAATAGTCCTGTGCCTGCTTCTTCGGCAATGGATGTTCTGCTTGACTTAATGGCGGTCCGATATGATTATATCATTGTTGATCTGGGGCAGTCTTTGAATGAGACGGCATTAAAAATCCTGCAGCGGTCCGAACTGGTTCAAATTGTTACCATTCAAAGTCTTCCATGCCTGTCAAACACAAACAGGCTCATTAAATCATTTATGGATTTCAGTTCCGTTCCTAAAGAAACAATCGATATCGTTTTGAACAGGTATCTTAAAAAAGGCATGGTTACGCTGGGCAATGCGCAAGAGGGCGTTGGCAAAAAAATATCATGGATTATTCCCAATGATTATGGAACTACAATGTCTGCAATAAATTCCGGGCAACCACTTAGTCAGGTTGCCCCGAGATCAAAAATCGTTGAGAGTTTTAATGACTATGTTGAAAAGTTGTTACCCCGTGACAAAAAAGAGAAAAAAAAGTGGAAATGGTTTTAGGAAGGAGTATTAAGTGAAAAACAATTTTTCAGGATCAGAAACCCGCCCTATTTTAGATAAATATCTGCCGGATGAATATTTTGAGTTTAAATCCAAAATTCATGAGCGCCTGCTTGATATCATTGATCTTACCCTGATTGAATCTGTTGATCAGGCGCAGCTGGACAAGCAGATCAGGCATTTGACGGAAAAGATACTGCTTGACCAGGCAAATGTGATGCCTCTTAATTTTAAGGAAAGAGAAACCATTATTTCCGAGATTGTGGATGAAGTGCTGGGGCTGGGTCCTTTAGAGCCTTTTTTAAAAGATCCCACTATCTCGGATATTCTTGTTAATTCCTACAAGCAGATTTATGTTGAACGCTTTGGCAAGCTGGAACCCACAGAGGTCAGGTTTAAAGATGATGCACACCTGATGAAGATCATTGATAAGATTGTATCACTTGTCGGAAGAAGAATTGATGAATCCACTCCCATGGTTGATGCCAGGCTTACTGACGGATCAAGGGTAAATGTGGTTATCCCGCCCATTGCCCTGGACGGTCCCATGATGTCTATCCGGCGGTTTGCAGTGATACCGCTTGAACTTGAGGATCTGATTGAAAATCAAACACTGGTGCCCGAGCTTCGGGATATTTTAATGGGGCTTGTAAAAGCAAAGCTTAATATATTGATTTCCGGCGGGACCGGCAGTGGTAAGACCACGTTTTTAAATGTTCTTTCCCGGTTTATACCTGAAAATGAAAGGATTGTAACCATTGAAGATGCGGCTGAACTTCAGTTAAAACAAAGGCATCTTGTAAGGATGGAAACCCGGCCGGCAAATATTGAGGGGAAAGGAGAGATTTTGCAGAGGGATCTGGTTGTGAACAGTCTCAGGATGCGTCCTTCCAGGATTATTATCGGCGAGGTCCGGGGCGCTGAAGCTTTTGATATGCTCCAGGCAATGAATACCGGGCATGACGGGTCTTTAACCACGATTCATGCCAACAGCCCGAGGGATGCATTAATAAGACTTGAAACCATGATTTCCATGGCCAATTTTGATATACCCAGCGAGTTTTTAAGACGGTTTATCAGTTCCGCCATTCATATTATTGTCCAGATCTCAAGGCAGGTGGACGGAAAAAGAAAGCTGATCAGCCTGCAGGAGGTCACGGGTATGGAAGGAAATGTCATCACGACCCAGGAAGTTTTTCATTTTAAACAGACAAGAGTAGACAATGACGGCAATGTTCGGGGGAGATTTCAATTTAACGGCATTCGCCCCAAGTTTCTTGAAAAATTCAGAATTGCCGGGATAAAAGTGAACAATGCACAGTTTGATCCATCATTTAAGGTTGAGATATAGCCGGGAAGGAAGAACTATATGGACTTCATGATTATCGGTATTGTTATTTTTATTGTAACGGTTGCAGTTATAGAAGCAATTCTTTTTGCCTACCGCAATTTAGCGTCTACCCAGCGGGCAAAAATAAAAAAACGGCTTCAGAAATATACATTTGTTGAAAGTGATTCAGGCGATATTCTGAAACATAGAGAATTCAGTACGATTCCTTTATTCAACAGTATACTTTCATCACTGCCCGGTGCAGTTAGATTCGATACCCTGGTCATGCATTCAAATACAAAATACTCGTTGGGGTTTTTTCTGCTTCTGGCGGCTGTTCTGGGAGCATGCGGCGTGCTGGCAGGCCAGTATTTTTTAAATAATATATGGCTGGCAATTTTAATTGGTCTGGGACTTGTGTTTATTCCCTATATTTATCTTTCAAATCTGAAAAAAAACAGGATTTTAAAATTTCAAAGCCAGCTGCATGAAGGGCTTGATCTGATTGCAAGGGCGCTTAGAGCAGGGCATTCTTTTACCAGCAGCATGAAACTTGCGGCTGATGAATTTGCAGATCCGCTGGGTGTAGAATTTGCAGAGACAATAGATGAGATTAATTTTGGCGTAAGTGTGCCTGAAGCCTTAAAAGGCCTTGCAGAACGCATGGACTGCAGTGAAGCAAAATATTTTGTTATTGCTGTAATCATACAAAGAGAAACAGGCGGAAATCTTGCCGAACTGATTGAAAGCCTTGCCCATATCATTCGGGAGCGGTTTAAATTTGAAGGAAACGTCAGGACCCTGACAGCAGAAGGCCGGCTGTCAGCAGTCATTCTTTGCGGTATGCCTTTTGTAATCGGGGCATGGCTTCAAATTTCAAACCCTGATTTT
>JAHOYS010000377.1 GCA_019038815.1 Desulfobacterales bacterium
ATAATGTACAAGGAAAACAGGGTTGCGGCACTTCCGGAAACTATTGAAAAGTTTAAAAAACTGGGCTTTGATGTGCTTGTTGAAACAAAGGCTGGTATCGGTGCCTTCACGGATGATGAAGAATACCGGAAAGCCGGGGCGCAGATTGCAGCTGATGCAGCAGAGGTTTTTGATAAATCAGACGTTATTTTAAAAGTCAAGGAACCCATGTTTAATGAGCAGTTCAACAAGCATGAGATCGATATGCTGAAAGAAAACCAGATGCTTATTACTTTTATTCATCCGGCAGCTCCTTCAAATCATGAGGATGTAAAAAGACTGCAAAAAAGAAATATCACAGCATTCACAATGGACGGCATTCCAAGAATTTCAAGGGCCCAGCGCATGGATCCGTTGACATCCATGAGTGCCATAACCGGATATAAATCCATCATTATCGCTGCAGCCAATTTTCCAAAATTCGTCCCTATGATCGGTACGTCCATTGGAATGATAAAACCGGCCAATATTCTGGTGATCGGCACCGGTGTTGTAGGCCTCCAGGCAATTGCAACAGGAAAAAGGCTGGGGGGTGTTGTCAAGGCGGTTGATATAAGGCCGGCTGCAAAAGAAGAAGCGGCGAGTGTAGGCGCCAAAGTGGTGGATTTTGATCCCCCGACCGAACTTGTCCTTGGAGAAGGAGGGTATGCCAAAGCACTTACGGAAGAATGGCTTGAAAAGGAAAGACAGGTACTGGCGCCTCTGGTTGCAGACTCTGATATTGTTATTCTCAGTGCTCTTGTCCCTGGGGAAGTTGCCCAGCACCTTATCACAAAAGAAATGGTTGAAACAATGAAACCCGGATCTGTTATTATTGATGTATCCATTGACCAGGGAGGAAACTGTGAGCTGACAGATCCTGGAAAAGAGTTAATTCATCAGGGTGTCTACATCTGCGGGATTAAAAACATACCCGGATCAGTGCCTGTTCATTCTTCGTGGCTCTATGCCAATAATCTTTATTATTTTGTTGAGAACCTGTTTAAAAACGGCACTGATGAATTTGACATGACTGATGAAATCATCAAAGGCGCTCTTGTTACCCACAAGGGCAAACTTTATCACGAAGGAACTCTCAAGGCCATGGGGCTGAATAATCATTAAAATTTTCCCGGGAGCAGATCAATGACAAATCTTTTATTGATGACAGGGGTTTTCCTGTTTTCTTTTATAGTGGGGTATTTACTGATTTCAAGAATTCCCACATTGCTTCATACCCCCTTGATGTCCATGACAAATGCCATCTCTGCCGTTACCATATTAGGGGCTTTAATGCTTTTCTCAGTTGCATCAACAAGGACCGAGCAGATAATAGGGTCAGTGGCATTTATCATGGCCGCTTTCAACCTTGTGGGTGGATTTACCATTACAGACAGGATGTTAAGGCTGTTTAAGAAAAAAGAAGCGGGGGGTGGAAAATAATGATTGAAACATATTTTTCCATGAACCTGTTTCTGGATTTTTGCGTCATCGGCATCCTTATACTGGGCATCTGGCTGTTTCGCTGGCCCACCACTGCAAAATTCGGCAACCTTACCGCAGCTTTTGCTTTAACCTGTGCTGCCTGCCTGGTTCTTTATCGAAGCGGCACCATGTATCCTTATATTGTACTGATATCCCTTGTGATCGGTTCAGCTGCAGGATACTGGGTGGCCAAAAAAATTACCATGATTCAGATTCCGGCCATGGTTGCCTTTCAAAATGGTGCCGGAGGGCTTGCATCTTTTTTGATTTCTTTTGTGGAGCTGATGAGAGGATCTCAACACCTTGGAACTGTGAATGCATTTTTCGGTCTTCTAGGTCTAACCACCGGTGCGTTGACTTTCAGCGGATCCATGATCGCCGGCGGGAAACTGTCAAACAAACTTGGCCAGACCCCGCAGATACTCTGGAAACACACCTGGCTTGTCGTAATAAACCTTGCTGCTATTATCGCACTGATTATTGCAGCCCTGGCTGCGCCCCCGGGCAGTCAGATATTCCTTTATATTTTAATTGTTCTATTGTCTATTCTGTTCGGGATTATTTTTTCCATTCGTATTGGCGGGGCTGACATGCCTGTATTGATTTCATTTTTAAATGCAACTACAGGACTGGCTGCTGCCTTTTGCGGCATGATTATCGAAAACAAGCTGTTGATTTCCTGCGGTGCCACTGTCGGGGCTTCAGGATCAATACTGACCTTTGTCATGTGCCGGGCAATGAACCGCAGTCTTTTCAGGGTTTTTGTTCCTGCTGAAGAATCCTTGCACAAACCAGTGGTTAATAATGACCAGAACCTGACTGCCGACCCTGTTGAAAAGGAAGCCCCCGATCAATCCAGAGATCAATCCAGTGAGCAAAGCAACTTGCAAAAAGCAGTTGAACTTGCCCGCAAAGCAGATAAAATCATTATTGTACCAGGCTATGGCATGGCCGTGGCCCAGGCACAGTTTGAAGTGATTGATTTTTCAAACAAAATGCTTGCCATGGGCAAGGATGTAAAATTTGCCATCCATCCGGTTGCCGGAAGAATGCCCGGACACATGAATGTACTGCTTGCTGAAGCCGGGGTTGACTATGACCTGCTCCAGGAAATGGATGATATAAATCCTGAATTCAAAGACACGGATTTGACCCTTGTTATCGGGGCGTGTGATGTGGTCAATCCTGCCGCCATAGAAACTGACGGTTCCCCCATATCCGGCATGCCGATTTTGCTTGCCCATGAATCAAAGCATGTGGTGTGCTGTAACCTGGATGACAAACCCGGATACTCAGGCGTTGAAAATCCTTTGTATAAAAACGACAATTCCATCATGCTTCTTGGAAATGCCAAAGAAACAATCCAACAGTTATTTGAAAATCTTTCAGACACACCCCCTGCTGTTGAAGAATCCTCTGAAAAGGGTCCTTTGGATGCAGCCATAACCACATTATCATCAGCCAAAAATATTATTATTATTCCCGGATACGGCATGGCCCTGGCACAGGCACAGTTCAAAGTGGTAGAGCTTGCATCAATCCTTGAATCCATGGGCGCGCAAGTGAAATTTGCCATCCACCCGGTTGCCGGAAGAATGCCCGGACACATGAATGTGCTGCTTGCTGAAGCGGAAGTCGACTATGACAACCTTTACGAAATGGATGAAATCAATCCTGAATTTTCACAAACAGACGCTGTCCTTATTTTCGGTGCCTGTGATGTGGTAAACCCATCAGCAATAGAAATTGAAGGCACCCCTATTTCCGGAATGCCGATACTGACAGCCCATGATGCAAAAAAGATAATTGTGTGTAATTTTGATGCAAACCCGGGCTATTC
>JAHOYS010000410.1 GCA_019038815.1 Desulfobacterales bacterium
AAACGAAACCACCCTGAAACACCTGCAAAAGGAAACGATGACTCCATTGAGTCTGATTTTATACTGATATGGTTTGCAGTTAACGCCCATTTTGAGTTCAATCCTTTCCCTGTATCGGTAAAATCTGTGACAATATCCGAGGTTATTTTTGTATCACCGAAAAGAAAGGCCTCTTTTTGATGTTGAATGCGGCCTTTTTTCAACCGCAGGGTTATTTTTCCTTTGCTTTTTGCCGGTGTGCCACCGAACCGGGCGTTAAATGTTACCGGGTGTGGTGAATGAAATATATCAAAAGTGCCGCTGGCGCTCATCTTCTTGTGGTCTATCAAAAGAGTCGCGGACAAATCTTTAATGGCTGTCTCAACAGGTTGAGCAAACCCGATTTGAGAAATATTTATTTTCCATTTCTTTTGAGGTGAGGATGTTTCAAAGGCAAAATCAACAGGTCCTTTTAACCGTATCTTTTTAGTTGTATTTGCAACAAAGGAGTCAATATGCCCTGAATCAAAGGATTTTCCTTCAATCTTTAAGAACTCTATACCCTTATTTATGTCATAAGTGACAAGGGTACTGATTTTTTCTCCAAATGGATACACCAGGGTCCGGGCGGCTATTTTCCCGTCCTTTGATCTGATGGTAGATAACACATCAAAAGGAATTAAAAATTCATCATCCAATGCATGTAAGATTATTTTACCATTCTGTAGGACAATTTTTTCAGGCAGAAAAGACGGGTCAAAAAAATCAGACAAGCCGGGTTGTCCTGTTTGATTTTTTGATGCTCCGGGAAGCTCCAGCCCCTGAATTTTAATTTGATTGTTTTTATCAAGGGTTGCATGGATGCTTAATCCTGATATGGTCACCTTGTTAAGACGAATGGAAGGCAAGTTTTTAATATCATAATCGATATTGATCGAATCAATTGAAATTCCCCTGCTGATACGAATTTTGGAAACAAATGTATTGAAAAGCCCTATCTTTTGAATATTAAACTCAACATCGTTTGGATTTAAAAATTGAGGCAGTCGCTTTTCTATCTGTGACTCCACAATATTGGGAAGACTGATGAACGCAACAAGGCAGACAAGTGTAAAACCCAGGCAAAGCCAGACAATTATTTTTATGATTTTTTTAAAAAGCATTTTTAACATTTACTTTAAATAACAAATAAGGACATCTGTATCAATGATCATATGGACTATTTATGGCTAAAATGATAAATAGACAGGAATTTAAAAAAAGGAGGCTGTTGTCGAAACATGGAAAGATTTTTGGTCATTGTTGTTTCTGCTGCTGTTGGGATAACTTTTTTCTTATGGTTTTCCCGGGCTGTTAAAAAGCAATCCATGCGGGAATATATCATGTCACACCAGTGGCTTTTGCACCCGAACTCAATTTGCTACTGGCGGACAGGCATGGCTGCCTTTGGGTTTATCCTTTACTTTTTTACCCCGTATCAATCCATTGCTATATTTATATTTACCTTTGCGGCCATCCTTGATGGTGTTGACGGTGTTGTGGCAAGAGGATGCGATTTGAGATCTCAATGGGGAGAGTGGCTGGATCCCATGTGCGACAAATTGACCTATCTGCCGCCATTGATTGGATTTTCCTATGCAGGAATTATATCAATAAAAATGATATGGGTCCTTGTTGCCATTGAATTTGTGGGCCAGTTTTTTGCCCGGCAGATTTTGTCCCGGATCAAATTTTCCGGGGCTGCCAATAATTTTGGGAAAATAAAGGCCATCATCTGTTTTGGGCTTGTTATTTTATGTGCATTGATGGATAAAACCCCGGAATTAGTAAATATTACCGATGAAGTGCTAATGGCCTGCATTGTACTTTCATCTGCATCTGTGGTCTTTAAATTTATCCCCAACCGGCTTTATGCAGACATCCTTTCTGTACTTAATTTTTGTTGTGGTGTGACCAGCCTTATTCTGACCCATCATCATTATTTTGCCTGGGCAATTTGTATCATCATAGTAGGGCAGTTGTTTGATTTGTTTGACGGGCGTATGGCTCTAAAGCACGGTGGAACCAAATATGGTCCTTATCTGGATGATATCGCTGATTTTGTCAGCTTTGGACTGGCGCCGGCCTATGTGATTGTGCAGATAGGCGGTTCACTGGCATGGTTTGTCGGAGTTATTTTTATTATTGGGGTTGCATTCCGTCTCATCCGGTTTATCGCAAAGGATAAAACCCGGACCGACCTGCCTGAAGGTATATTCAACGGACTCCCAAGTCCTGCGGGAGCATTAATTGTTCTTGGTGCATCTCTTATTGCAACTCCAGGCATATTGTGGGGGATGACCAGTGTCTCTGTCGGCTTAATGGTGAGTCATATTCGGTTTGTCCATTTTGGACGGGTAATTCTCAAGCAGATCCCTAAGCCCGTGTTTTTTGTAATCAGTGCATCAATTGTCCTGATGCTTTCTTTTATTTTTAAAACAAAAAATGCCGAAATGTTTGGATATCTGATTCTGGGATCTGTTCTTGTATATATGGTTGCAGGCAGAAACTGGCTGCGCCAATATTGATCACCTTTGAGCTGTTTTTACGAAAAAGCAAATGTTTTAACTTTGTGCCAATGTAACCATGGATGCAATTTTATCCCGGCTGTCCGGCAAATCACTGGTGTTTTCTGAAAAAATTTCAAAAGTGATGGTGTCATTATAACCGGCATGTATCAGTCGTGTTATAAATTTTTCAAAATTAATATTACCCTGCCCCACCCCAAGATGATCATCTTTTTTCCCACAATTATCACTGACATGGACGTGGCCGATTTTGTCGGGAATTTTTTGAATAAACTCAAATAACCTTGTATTAGAAGGATCATCGATATTTCCATGGCCTGTATCAAGACACATTTTTAAAGAGGGAAATTCCTGGAAAACCTTTTGGAAATGCATGGAATCAAAAAATGAGTGATACCTGGGATACATGTTTTCAAAACATATATCTATTTCCAGCCGTGCTGCTTCTTTTACAATGGAACTAAGACTTTTATGGGCATACGCTTTTGCCGTTTCCATGACAAACGGTCCTAATCCACTGATGAAGCTCGGATGCAGAACAGCTTTTTTTGCCCCAATCCTTGCTGCTGTTTTAAGGGAATGGATCATTTCTTTTAAAGATATATCTCGAATCCCCTGGCAAAGGTCTGCTGTATAGACGAATGTGGGAAGATGGCATATGACTTCCATTGAATACTGCTTAAGGGCTCTAACAAGCTCGTTTTCTATCTCAAGGATTGAAGTATAATGAGCACAGGGTGGGTCCATGGTCAGTTCAAAATAGTCAAATCCAAGATC
>JAHOYS010000171.1 GCA_019038815.1 Desulfobacterales bacterium
TTTTTTATTTTTTTGACGCTTTCCTGCGTTGTAAGCAGTTTGTCAGGACAAACATCTCTAAGATCCATTCAAATTCTCCTATTCTGCCTGTAAAGAGGATTAAATAGGCTAATTATTAAATAATTTTAAACCAAAGTACAGGAAAAATAAGAGAGTTGTCTTTTTTCAATGTTTATTTTTTGTTATCCAAAAACGTCCATCGACACAGATTAATCTGTATGCTAATCTTGATAATATTTATTTTAGGATTTAAAGGGGGACATATGAAAGTTCTTATTCTTTATTATTCAAAGGGTGGGAATACCAAAAAGCTTGCTCATGCTGTGCTTGAAGGTGTTAATAGTGTCGAGGATGTTCAGGGGGTCTTGAAAAGTACCGGAGAAGTAACAAAAGAGGATTTTATTGAAGCCGGTGGGATTATTGCAGGGTCGCCGGTTTATTTTGGTACCATGGCAGCTCAGCTTAAAGCTGTATTTGATAATTTTATAAGTACCAGAAGAAAAATGGATGGGAAAGTGGGTGCTGCATTTGCCACATCCGGTGATCCCACCGGTGGAAAAGAAACCACCATGATGTCAATCATTCAGGCGCTTTTAATATATGGCATGGTGATATCCGGCGATCCCTTATCTGCTACCGGACACTATGGTGTTGCATGTATGGGTGCCCCGGATGATAAAACCCGGGAAAACGCTGCAAAGTTAGGGGAAAGGGTTGCACAACTTGTTTTAAAGCTTTCGGATTGATTAATTACGGATATAAAAAGTAAACAATTCTTGACTACTCAGGCGTATTTTCATCAATCCAGTCAAGGTATTCATCTGATCCGCCCATAATGGGAAGTTGAACAATTTGAGGGACTTCATAACTGTGATGTTGTTTAATGAATTGTTCGACAGATTCATACAGTTTTGTTCTTGTTTTAATAAGCAGCCTGATTTCAGGATCAGTATGGATGCCGCCTTTCCAGGTATAGTAACTGGTTATGGGGCTGAGCTGAACACAGGCTGCCAGTTTTTCATTAATGAGTTTTGCAGCAAGGGTATGTGCTTCCTCGTTGCTGGGACAGGTTGTCAGGATAATGCAGTATTCCATGGTTTTATATTTCCTCAAAAGTTAAAGTTTCGGGTTCAAAAGTGAGTGTTGAAAAATAATCTTCCATGGTTTCAGCTCTTCTGATCAGTTCAACACTTGAATCCTCTCTCAACAGCAATTCCTTGGGCCTTAGATGACCGTTATAATTAAATCCCATGGCATGCCCGTGGGCTCCGGTGTCATGGATAACCAAGATATCGCCTTTAACCGTAGCAGGCAGTTCTCTCTGGACGGCAAATTTATCTATGTTTTCACAAAGTGCGCCTACTACATCAACCTTTTCCAATAAGGCTGATTCCTTTTTGCCGTGAATGTGAATGTGGTGGTAGGCGTTATACAGACCCGGCCGCATAAGTGCTGACATGGAGGCATCCACGCCCACATATTTTCTGTATATGTTTTTATGATTAATCACAGATGTAACCAGCACTCCATGAGGGCCTGTGATATATCGGCCACTTTCCATGTATAGTCTGGGTGCCCAGCCATTGGCCCCTTTAAATTCCTTGAAAATCCGGGCAATTTCAATGGTCATGGAATCAAGGTCAAAGGGGTTTGTATCCGGGGTGTAGGGAATGCCCAGTCCGCCGCCGATATTGATAAATTCAAAGGTGATATCAAGTTTGCCACAGATTTGTTCAACAATATCCAGCAGCATTCGGGTGGTGTCAACCATATATTCGTAATTCAGCTCATTGGATGCCAGCATGGTGTGAATACCGAAGCGTTTAACCCCAAGTTTTACGGACTGGCTGTACGCGTCAATAATTTGATCATGACTGACACCGTATTTTGATTCAACAGGATTCCCGATAATTTTATTGCCTTTTCGGCGGGAGCCGGGGTTGTATCTAAAACAGATAAGATCAGGAATGTCAGTTAATTTTGCAATCAAAGAGATGTCATCCAGATTCAGAATACACCCGCCGTTTTTCTGTGCGGTTTCAAACTGGGAGATACTGGTGTTATTTGAAGTAAACATGATATCTTCCTTGAAACTGCCGAGCTGTCTGGACAAATGGATTTCCGGTGTGGAACTGCAGTCAAATCCAAATCCCATTTCCTGCATAATTTTCATGATGGAGGGATTTGGCAGTGCTTTGACCGCAAAAAATTCTTTGAACCCGTCAATCTTTTCAAAGGCCGTGTTCAGTTTTTTGCAGGTCTCTTTTATACCTTTTTCATCATAAATATGGAAAGGAGTTCCAAATGTATCAACAATTTTCGGTAAAAGGCAAGAAAGCTTTTTTCTATATGAATCCGACATTGGCATGGGTGATAAGTTCCTTATTCAAAAGTTTCGGGTAACAGTATCTTTGCACTTTCTTTATAGGTGGAAAGGGCAATAAACGTTTTGGTGTCTCTTACAGCATCAAGGTTTGCTATTCTGGTTCTTAAAATGGTTTCAAGCTCTATATTGTCTGCTATGCGCAGTTTGACCATGAGACAGTCTTCCCCGGCCAGATAGTGTACTTCCTGGACTTGATCTATTTTTGAAAGCATCTCGCCGGTTTCAATGAGTCTGGTCGGAGTAATTACCTTGATTTGGATAAAGGCAATCATTGAACAATTAAACATGCCGGGATTAAGACGAACCTCATACCCTTCAATCACACCCCGTGCTTCTAACTTTTTAATTCGTTCCAGCACTGCAGATGGGGCCATCCCGATATTTCTGGCAACTTCTACATTGGGTACCCTGGCTTTTTTTTGTAAAATTTTCAAGATTTGAAGATCAGTACTGTCCATTTTGCTTATCCTATATTTTTTAATTACAATAATTAAGTATAATATTCTTATAATCATATTTTGTAAAGAATATAATTTAGTATTCGATTTATTTTTACGAATTATATTTGTTTTCAACTGAGAAGTGGGCTTGGTTTTTATTTTTAATATTCTGAGTGCAGATTACAAGCCCTGTATGATTTTAAAAAAATGATACGAATTTTAAAAAACTATTGACATTTTTTTGAAACTCATATAAATATTTTCTGTTTTTTGATTGGCCTTGGGCCGTTAACTCAGTTGGCAGAGTATCTGCCTTTTAAGCAGAGAGTCGCTGGTTCGAGCCCAGCACGGCCCACCACCCAAAAAAAAGACATTGCGTCCCCATCGTCTAGCCCGGTCCAGGACACCGGCCTTTCACGCCGGCGACAGGGGTTCGAATCCCCTTGGGGACGCCACTTATAATATCAAGGCTTTCAGCGTTTGCTGAGAGCTTTT
>JAHOYS010000047.1 GCA_019038815.1 Desulfobacterales bacterium
GAACACAGAGTTATAGTCATTTAGCGAAAGTTTACTTAAATGAGGCAAATAAAATGTCTCTCCCCATTCACTAATCTTATGCTGGAAGTAATCCGTCATTTGTGTAACCAAAGGGTTTTCAAGATGTTTTTTGTTCCAGGGACAGGCATTTTGGCATATTTCACAATCACCTATTCTGTTTTCCATGAGAGTCACTGCTTCTTGTGGAAGATTTTCATCTGCCAGAAGATTAGACATGCATTTTTCCCTGTTCAGTACATATGAATGGGTGAGAGCATCAACGGGACAGGCTTTTTGGCATTCTGTACATTTGTGGCACCGATCAGGCTCTCTTTTCGTATTATGCTCCAACTCAGCATCTGTTATGATTCCCCCCAACGCTAAAAAAGTCCCATATTTTTTTGAAATCAGCAAAGAATGTTTTCCTTGCCAACCAAGGCCGGCTCTTACTGCTGATAGTTTTAAAGGAAGAATAGATCCACCATCCATAGAACCGTCACAAATTCGAGCTTGATATCCTTTCTCTATTAAGTATTCAGCAATGGGTTCAAGTGGTTTCATGACGTCAAGAAAAAAACCGGATAGATACAATCGGCTTGTTCTTCCATACCAGTCATTGTCCCATTCCGGCATGGTGACGCCACCAATATATATTCCGGCAACTATGATTGATTTTGCTTTTGGTAACGTTAACTTCGGGTCTCGTCGTTTATGTCGCTTTAATGTGTAGTTGGAAAATTCTGAGGCTTCTGCAAACCCAATGATATCAATCTTTGATCTGTCCGCTAAATTTCTGATCTCTTCTGAAAGTATTTTTCCATCCATCACTTTTCACCCATAAAATATGTTTTTAGTTTCCTGCAATAAAATTATGAATATCATTCTTATGTCCTGATTTCAATATGATAGGAACTAGGTTTGTCAGCCTTCCAAAGAAACACCAGATACCCGACAAACAATACAATTTGTTCTGAAAACATCTTGACTTTGGATTGTTTTGATTATAGGCAGTTTAATATTCAGGCTACAAAAAAAAGACAAAACAAGGACCGGATATGAAAAAAATTATTATTGGTGTTGGTTTGATCATCATATTTGCAGGCGCCGGGACACCGCTTTTCAGTGGTCTTATGATGGAACGAATCGTAAAACAGTCTTTTATCGATATCAATCGGATGTATGCAGCGACAGGGTCTGGTGTTTCTGTTGAAATCAGTCAGTATGACAGGAGGTTTTCTTCTTCTCAGATTGAATGGAAAATTAAACTGGGACCACTTAAGTCATTATCTGGTGTTGAGGAAATAATATTTATAAATCGTGCAGATCACGGTGTTACAAATGTTGTATCAACAACAAGTCTGGAGAAAAACAAATGGTTCACAGATTTTGTAAACCATAAGCTTAATGGGAAAAATCCTCTTGAGATCAGGACTGAATATAAATTTTCAGGTGATATTAAATCAACGCTCGCATTGGATGCCTTTTCATTTAAAGAGGGCGGCGATACAATTGAGATGAGGCCGGGGACAATGCTGATCACACTTGATAAGGGGGTGGAAAACATTTTTTCTGAAATAACCTGGGAAGGATGCTTTATTCCAGGAAAAATCAGGATGGACAACCTTTCTTTTAATTCAAAAATAAAAAAAATATCCACCTATATCTGGGATGGCAAGCTCTCTTTTGCTGTTGAAAATATCAAAATGGATAATAATAAAGAAAGGATTGAACTCTCAAATTTAAAGTGTGATCACACTCTGGATTATAATAAGGAAGATGCGTCTCTATCCATTGGGATGGGATATGGTATTGACAGCATTAAATCCGGGCAGAACAATATTAATGATGCCTTTGTCAGAATCGGGTTAAACCGGATTGATGCCCGGGGATATGAAGATTTGATGAGGTTATATTCACAAATGATGAACGAGACCATGGAGGAGGTTGCGACATCTCAACACCATCCTGATACAATGAAAAAAGCTGTTGAAAAACAGATGACAGCCATTGGGCTTCAAATGGTTGGAATATATGAGAAATTATTGAAAAAAGGGTTTGAAATTCAGATTTCAGACTTAAGGGCACAACTGCCCCAGGGAAAAATCAAAGGAGATATCACATTAAGTTTGAAACAAGATATGACCATAGCCCGGTTTGTTCCCATCATGATGCAGCCGGCAGCAGCACTTGAAATTTTTCTTTTAAAATCCGATGTCACCCTGCCTTTTAAACTGGTTGGCGACAACCAGATGCTGCTTGCACCGGTATATTCCGGAATGCAGACCGGTTTGTTCATAAAAGACGGGAATAATTTGATTCACAAGGCCGAAACAAGGGATGGGAAGCTGTTGTTAAACGGAAAAGAAGTGTTGTTAAACTAATGATAAACTATTTTGAAATTTTACCGTGGAGATAAAATGTATTATTATGATTTTGAATCTCCTTTGGGAACGCTTTTGCTGGCCGGTAATGAACTGCTGGAGAGCCTGCATTTTCCCTTGGGAAAGACAAGGATTGAACCGAAACAGGATTGGATTTATTCTAAAGAAAATTTCATGGATGTCCTTTTTCAACTTGAGGCCTATTTTAAGGGGGAGCTGACAAGTTTTGATCTTGACTTGAACATTTCGGGCACGGATTTTCAGAAAAAGGTCTGGCAGGAGCTTGTAAAAATTCCATATGGAGAAACCATATCATATGGCGAACTCGCAAAAAGAATCAAAAACCCCAATGCATCAAGGGCTGTTGGTATGGCAAACAGTAAAAATCCTGTTCCAATAATTGTACCCTGCCATCGGGTTATTGGGCAAAATGGAAGCCTGACCGGTTTTGGCGGCGGGCTTGAGGTAAAAAAGAAGCTGCTGGAATTTGAGAAAAAGAATAAAAAAAGCGCTTTATCTCAATAAAGTATTGATTTATTATCAAATAAAGATCATTAAAGTAATGATACCTTCTTCTTTAAAGGAGTTTAAATATCAGTGAAAAATGATCCTGACCATACAAACAAAATGAATTTACGGAGTGAAGGAAGAACAAAAAGCCGGGAAAATGCCAGTGTTGAGTTTATGCCCGGAAAGAATACAACAGCCTATCTTTTCAAGCTAAGGGATTTTTCTTCAAAAGGATTTGGCATAATGGTCCGAAAAGATTCCAAAGTGCTTAATTATATCAAGGCAGGGGATATTTTGGATATGAAATATTATCCAGATGAGGCAACAGCCAATCCTATGTTACATCGAACACAAATAAAACATATCTCAGAGCCTGAGTCTGGAAAGTATCAGGGTCATATACTGATCGGGCTTTTGATTCTTGAAAAA
>JAHOYS010000230.1 GCA_019038815.1 Desulfobacterales bacterium
AAATCTGTATCTTTTTTCAGACAGCAAGGGCATATTAGGCTATATTCAAAAAGGAGAAGAAACAATATGTCCGATATGCTCAAAACGCATTCTATTCTTACCGGCTATCTTTTTGCCATTGGTGCCACAGCCCTGTGGTCGGGAAATTTCATCGTTGCAAGGGGGCTCAGTGACAGTATTCCACCTGTCAGTCTTGCTTTCTACAGATGGATAGTAGCGGTAATTGTTTTCACGCCCTTTGCCATCAAGGATCTTTACCGGGAATGGCCAATCATAAAAAAGCATGTCGCCTATTTTTCAATCACATCCTTCCTGGGCATTACCACATTCAACACCCTTATTTATTTTGCAGGGCAGACAACAACTGCCATGAACCTGTCGCTGATTGCCATCACGTTTCCCATATTTATTATCCTTTTTTCCAGAATTCTTTACAAAGAGCTTTTAACTGCCAAAAAAGGGTTTGGTATCACGCTTGTTTTAATCGGTGTCCTGTTTCTTATCACAAAAGGAAAAATCTCCACACTCCTAAATATTTCTTTCACAATTGGCGATGTCTGGATGTTAATCGCATCCATCATATTCGCCGTTTACAGTCTTTTTTTAAAGAACAAGCCAAAAGGGTTGAGCGTTAAAGCATTGCAGCTTTCCACTTTTATCCTGGGATTGCTTTTTTTATTTCCATTTTTCTTATGGGAACAAACCACGGTTCATCAATCTTTTTTAAATCAAACCACCATCCCGGCTATTCTTTATGTCGGCATTTTTGCATCGCTTTGTGCCTTTGTGCTATGGAATAAAGCCATTATCGTACTCGGGCCATCCAAGGCAGGCATGGTATATTATACACTTCCTCTGTTCAGCGGTTTTTTAGGATATCTTTTTTTACATGAAAGCATCAGCATGGTTCATTTTTACAGCATGATACTTATTTTTTCCGGTATTATTGCCACCAATCACGAATCCAAAAAATAATTACAAAGGGAAAAACGTATTATGTTCCAAGGAAATCACCACCCTGTTAAAGATATTACTGGCAGCAATGCCATCTCATTTAAACAAATTCTTCTTGACAACAAGAGAGTATGTCTCTAAAGAAATAAAAGAAGATATTAATTTCAGATAAATAAAAGCAAGCGGCAGACAAAAATAACCATAAAGGAAGAGCATGGCACGAAGTAAAATCAAAATGATAGAAGATTTTATTTTTGAAACTGAACTTGCGATAAGGTTTACAGATATAAATTATGGTAATCATGTTGGAGATGATGCATTTGTTTCCCTTATTCATGAAGCAAGGGTAAGGTTTTTGAAAAAATTTGGTTTTGCAAAACCAGATATTGCCGGCAAAGCATTAGTTATTTCAGACCTTGCTGTTTCATATAAATCGCAATCGTTTTATGGAGATAAATTAAAATTTGAAATGGGTGCGGATAACTTTTACAAATATGGATGTGATATATTTTACCGGGTAACAAACACAAAAAACGGTAACTTGGTATTACTTGCAAAAACCGGCATTGTTTTCTTTGACTTTACCGAAAATAAGGTTACGACTCCCCCTGAGACATTTTCATCTCAATTTTCACCTGCCTGATTAGATTCAAGAATAAAAGTATTATCTATCATGATCTGTTCAGGTTGCAACCATTATTTACAAGTTCAAGGTTTATTATATTTCAGGCGATAAGCATCAATTATAAGTAAGTTGTCAATCCTCTTTTAGAGTCATGGGAGAAGACAAAAAGACTTTGGTTCCCTTTCCTTTTTTCGACATGAACTTGCAATATCCTCCAAGGGAGGTCAAGCGCTCGGAGATACTGAACAACCCGAAATGATGGAATTTTTTTTCTCCAATCCTTCTCATGTCAAATCCAATCCCATAGTCTTTGACCTGCAAATGGATATTCTTGTTTTCCACCGATATATCAACCTGTACCTCTTTGGTATCTGCATGCCTTATCACATTGATTAACAACTCCCTGACGATCCTAAACAGAATCACTTTAATAGATTCGTCTATTTTTGCAGCCTCAGGTATTTCATTACTATAGACAATATCCATTCCATAATTTTCATTGATATTTTCCAGTAACCATTCCAGTGCAATACCCAGGTCAACCTCATATAAAATCGGGGGGCTCAACTGCCATGTCAGGGATCGGATCGATTTCAAACCCCTTTCGAGAAAGGCCTGGATTTCTGTCAATTCTGATTTAAAGCTGCTATCTGATTTGCTCATTACCTTAATCTTTGAAATGCTGATGGCCAGCTCCTGGGAAACCCCGTCATGAATTTCTTCGGCAATATTTTTCCGTTCTTTCTCTTCAAGATTAATAAGGTATTCATTGAGTTGTTTCAGCTCACGTGTTCTTTTTTCAACGATTCTTTCAAGCTCACTCTGAGTTCTATAAAGCCTGACATTCCTGTCTTCAAGCTCTATGTTCATTTTTTCAAGCTGCTGGTTAATTTTCATCTGGTCTGTTATATCGATCACCACACCGATTATTCTTTGATACTTTTTGCTGGTTTCATCTCTTTCAATAGCCTTTGCTTTTACCAGCATCCACCGCCATTCTCCTGATTTGTGTTTAAAACTATGTTCATAGACATATTGTTCTGTCCGGTCATGAAAATGATCAAACATTTTTTCCAAAACCATAGACCATCCGTCTACATGCTGTAAGTTTTTTAAAGATTCAATATTGTTATCCAACTCCTCCGGATGATAGCCTAAAATTTCGTAAAACCTTTCATCAGCAGTATAACTACCTGATTTAATATCCATGGACCATGTCCCAGCGTCAATAATTTCCAGTGCCAAGGAAACCTGAGTATTGCTTTCCCGCAACGCTTTCTCTGTTTTTTTATGTTCTGTAATATCGGCACAAAAACCGCCAACGGCAGACACATTGCTTGTATTTCCATCATATAGCGGAAATTTTTTGGTGATAAATGAATATGCTCCTTCCGGCAGCGCAATGGTTTCTTCAAAATCTAATGGACTTTCCAAGCGGATAACTTTTTCGTCCTGCCCCCTGAAAAGGTCTGCAATTTCCTTTGCAAATAGATCATAATCTGTTTTATTGATGATATCCTTACTTGTACGATGGGATAATTTTTTGTAATTTTCATTCACGAATAAATATTTCCCGCTCGAATCTTTCAGATAAATCGGGGCAGGAATCTTATCAAGAAAGCTTTCAAAATAATTATAATTCTTTCCCTTTTTTGAACTCAATTTTTGGCTCCAATCATTACATGGTAACTGATTTTTATGTTTGTCCGGCAACAGGTGGAACTATCTG
>JAHOYS010000359.1 GCA_019038815.1 Desulfobacterales bacterium
CTAAGCGCTGAACCCACATCTGAAAAGGAAAATGAATACCCGGATTCCATAAGATTTTCAGGAATCGCTTTCTGGCTTTTTAGAAGAGAGCCGCCAAGTTCACCCATAATTGTCTTGATTATAAAGGATGGGGCAGGCATAAATGCCGGTTTGTTTAATGCATGCCCCAAAGCTTTGGCAAATTGCTTCTGACGGACAGGCACAGGTCCCGTAAAGTTAAATAAGCCCTCAAGTTTTTCATTTTCAACAATAAACTCAACCGCTTTTTCAAGATCTTTAATATGTATCCATGGAAACCACTGACGGCCGTCACCCAGAGGACCGCCAGAGAACAGCTTAAATGCAGGAATCATCAAAGACAGGGCTCCTCCTTCCCCGAGAACTACACCGAATCGCATCACAGCAACCCTGACCCCTTTTTTTCTGGCCATTAACCCTTCTTTTTCCCAATCTTTGCACACCTTTGCCAGAAAATCATTTCCCGGGGTTCTTTTTTCAGTTAATAAATCTTCTTTGCAATCTCCATAAATTCCCACGGCAGAAGCGGTCAAAAGCTTTTGAGTTTTTCCATTTTCAATGGCATTAACAATATGCCTGGTTGTTAAGATGCGGGAGTCATAAATGGCTTTTTTATATTTTTTGGTCCAATATTTAAAAATATTTCGACCCGTCAGATTAATAATGATATCTGACTCTGCAACGTGATCCTGCCATTTTCCTTCAATGGTGGTGTCTGCACTGATCCATTTAAATTTATACTTGAACTCTTGAAATTGTTTTGAAAGGGGATGGTTTAGAGATGTACCGATACCGGTTACATGATATCCTTTTAATAAGAAAAGATGGGCAAGCCTTTTTCCGATAAAACCTGAAGCACCTGTGATCAGTATTTTTTTCATGCCGCTCACCCATTTTTTATTTTAAGGACTTAATTTTCAACATAAGTATTTTTTTTGATTAAGCAATGCAGAATAAAACAGGCATGACCCTTTTTTTGAAATTTTCTTTGTGATATATCTTATATTAAAAAATGGAGATGGTGATCCAAAATATTGATTTGATCAATAAATTATTATCGCACCAGATATTTTTTTGGAAGAATGTCTTGAAAACAACAGCCTTTTGTCCATTTTGCAAAGTAAAAAATTCAATTGTCATTGCTGAAAATAAAACAGTTTATGCCATCAGGGACAGTTCCCCTGTAAGCTCAGACCATATGCTCATCATCCCAAAGCGGCACTGTCTTGATTATTTTGAAATGACCCGGCAGGAACGCCGCGATACCCATGAATTAATTGAAATACTGAAAGACAAAATTATTAAAAATGACCCGTTGGTTAAAGGTTTCAATATCGGCGCAAATTGCGGAGAAGCTGCAGGGCAGACCGTATTTCATACCCACATTCATCTCATCCCGCGAAGGGAGAAAGACACACCAAATCCCAGAGGAGGTGTCAGGGGGGTTATTCCTGATAAAATGAACTATTGATTTTAAAAGCCCTGATATCCTTCGGGTTAGTCTTGAAGCTGTTGCGATCAGTTTTCAACTTTTTTTCTAAGCTTTGCCACTAGCTGGTCATAAGATTTTTTTTGAAGAATATGGTTAAACTGGGAACGGTAGTTCCCCACCAGGCTGACACCTTCTATCACCAGGTCATATACCAGCCAGGAGCCATCTTTGGTTTTATACATTCTGTAATCAATGGGAATTTCAATTGTTTTCGTAATAATTTTCGTATTTACCTGTGCTTTCTTTTTTTTAACAAACTCTCTTACATAGACCACTTTTTCATCTGTATATCCCTCTATTTTAGAAACATAGGTTTCCTCAAGGAGTTGACTGAACAGATCAATAAAGGCTTTTTTTTCCTCGTCACTTCTTTTTTTCCAGTGCCTGGAAAGGGTTAATTGCGACATTTTAGCAAAACTGAATCTTTCCTTGATCACTTTGCGAAGGGATAATCTTCTCTTTTCGACCTGTTCTTCTCCTTTAAATGAAGGGTCCTTTAATATTTCCATAATTTGATCAAGGGTGACTTTTAACTGCTCCTGAACAGGCGATGCACAGGCATGATGTGCCGGCGAAAAAACACAGACCGCAAAAAAAACAAGAAAAACAATCCTTAAAAATTTCATTGACTCCTCTTTTTTCCATACATGATGAACAATTTAAATCCTATAATAATAAAGATGTCAAGACCTAAACCATACAAGAGACGTCGCTTTTTTGCAATGTTTTATAAACCAATGTCTGTTTCAAAACACCTCTTGTTTTATGGGAAGTGATTCAAATGGTCGCACAGTTGCGACCATAATCTTGTTCTTTAAACATCAAAATCTTTGGGTAGTGATATAACATGTTTAAATCATTCCTTTATTGGCCACCATTTGTTTTGTTATTCATCTTGGCACATGGTTTGCAGATTGCAAAACGAACAAGAAAATTTAAAGGAGAAAATATATATTATGCATATACTGCTTGTCAGCAGGGAAAAAAGTGTTTTTAAAAAATTTGAAGCGGAATTCTCTGAAAATAAAATAACTGCCGAGTGGACGGATACGGCAGAAAAGGCCCTTTCCAGGCTTTTTAAAGAAAAATTTGACCTGTTCATCACTGATGAACAACTGCCTGACATGTCCGGCAGGGACCTTGTCGAAAAGGTCCTTTTTAAAAATGCCATGATGAACAGTGTTGTTTTAAGCGCATTGTCTCATAAGGATTTTCATGAAGCCTATGAAGGCCTGGGCGTTTTGATGCAGTTTCCTTTGGTACCCGGCAAAAAACAGGTTCAGGATCTTTTGGATCACCTGAACCGTATTGCCCGGATTGCAAGCCGAACAAGTAAACCAAAAGGAGAAAAAATCTGATGATTATCAGTATCGCAAGCGGTAAGGGAGGAACCGGAAAAACAACTGTCTCCACCAACCTTGCACGCTCTATTGAACAGGAGGTACAACTTTTAGACTGTGATGTTGAAGAACCCAATTCACATCTTTTTCTAAATCCGGTAATAGAAAAAAAAGAATCGGTTATTGCCCCTGTACCCAAAATTGATCTTGAAAAATGCACCTTTTGTAAAAAATGCATGGACATTTGCAGGTATGGTGCCATTGCCGTCTTAAAAAAGGATGTTCTTACCTTTGAAAACCTCTGCCATTCATGTGGCGGCTGCTTTGAAGTCTGCCCTGAAAATGCCGTCATTGAAAAAGAACGGTCCTTAGGTGAAATTGAACATGGATCTTCAAACGGCATCTCTTTTATTCATGGCCGCCTGGAAGTCGGGCAGGTAATGG
>JAHOYS010000400.1 GCA_019038815.1 Desulfobacterales bacterium
GTAAGGGCAACATTTGATCCTGAAGGCTGATCTTTTGGTAAAGCTGAAGATCCCATGAGTAATTTTTTACGTGTGACCTTCAGGTTATTATCAACCTCTTTCCAGCCGCCCTGGGCAATCAATGTAATATCAAAGACATCCACCCCTTCGCCTGCCAGCAATCTGCCGATGACAATTGCATCCTCAAGGGTTTGTCCTCCTTTGATTCTTTCTTCGGCATTTATCCGGAAAAAAATGGGATACTCGGGGCCCAGTTTCCCGCGTACAGCCTTTACTATTTCCAAAGCCAGTGTTGCTCTGCCTTTAGTGCCACCTCCGTAGCGGTCTTCTCTTTTGTTGGTCAATGGAGATAAAAACTGGCTCAGTAAATAAAGATGCGCCCCATGAATTTCAATACCGTCAAATCCTGCGTTTGAGGCTCGTATCGCTGCTTTTGAAAAATCATTTATTAATTGCTCTATGTCCTGAGTCGTCATGATGATTGGCTTAACATCCGGTCGGAAGGCCACACCGGATGGCGAAAACCCCTGTCTTTTGTATTCACTCGGCGGGCATCTTGGTCCTGCATGGTTTAATTGTACAACCGCCAGAGCACCCTGCTGCTGTATAGTTTTTACCAATTTGGTCATACCGGGAATCTGAGAATCATTCCAGAGCCCGAGACTGCAGGGGACGATACGCCCACTTTCTTGAACAGATGTTGCTTCAACAATTGTCAGGCCCACATCCCTTGAACGTGTTTTGTAAAAATGAAGGATATCCTCTGTAACCAAACCTTCAGATGAACCGTAGTTGGTTGTGATTGGAGGAAGTACAAGCCTGTTTCTAATTGACAATTGTTTTATCGTCAATTCCTTATTGAGTATTGTCATTTGTCTATTTTCCAAAGCCCTTCAAAAAAGACTTAAATCCTTTTTTCTCAACGGTAATAGCACCATTTAGAGTCGTGCAGTTTCTTACTTCGATCAGTTTTTTCATTGTCAGCATCATATCATAATTGACGCTGCATATCTCTTCTGCAATTTTGGTAGCCCTTATAAGAAGTTTATCAGCCGATACAACTTCATTGACAAGGCCGCAATTTAAAGCTCTTTCAGCAGAAATCTTTTCACAAGTTGTTGAAAACTGTTTTGCAAGCCTTTGTCCTACGGCCTGCTGAAGCAATTGACTCATTCCCCATCCCGGATGGATTTCCACCTTTGCGTGTGTATCAGCAAAAATCGCATTTTTAGAAGCAATTAAAAAATCACAGTTCAAAGCAATTTCAAACCCACCGGTAATTGCATACCCATTAACAGCACCAATTATAGGTTTGTCGCAAGACCCAAATATTTCCGGCAGGTCTTTTCCATCTGAGCGTGGATCAAAAAGGTTGTCCGTTGCAAGACAGGAAAGGTCAATGCCAGAGCAAAAAGAGTCTCCGCTTCCAGTAATAATACCGACTTTAATCTCATCGCTTTCGGTTATTTTTTCAATGCTGTTATAAAGCCCTATAAGCAGAGCCTGATTAATAGCATTTTTTCTCTCCGGTCTGTTCAACGTTATGGTTGCAACAGAGCCTTTAACTTCAAATAAAATCTCATTACCCATTTGTTTTCCTTTTTTAAATTGCAGATTTTAATTGCCAGCTTACACTATCATTTTAAGAATTGCACGTAATCGAACATTCTTTATTTATTCATAACCCGCTACTGTTTTGAAAAACTTGTAAATAGAAATAAAAAATGGCAATATTGTATCGGATAACCTGACGGATGCAATGAATATAAGCGTTGCCGGAAATAATATAAAAGGATAGATTGATGACCTTAAACGATAAAGGCCTTTCAGGAGACTTGATCATTGAAAAATCTCTGGAATTTGGCGCCTGTCTTGCCGGGATCGCCAATGTTGAAGAGTTGAAACAGTCTCCTTCCCATAATGTTTCAGAAAAGATCTCCATGTATATCGGTGGCGGGGTGGGAACCAAAACAGTGGAAGGAGTGAAGCTGGGTGAAGTTAAGTGGCCGGCTGCTGCAAAATCAGCCGTTGTTATTGCAGTTGAGCATCCTGCTGATGCGCCGGATATGGACTGGTGGCTTAAAGGGCTTAAAGGCGGGACAAAAGGGAATGCCAGGCTAATGGCTGTTTTCTCAAAACTTGCTGAATGGCTGGAGCAGGAAGAAAAAATAAAGTATATCAAAATTCCTTACCATATTGAACATGGCGGTATTTTCATGAAAGATGCGGCTGTGTCGGGAGGGCTTGGATGTGTCGGGAAAAATAATATTCTGGTCACCCCACAGTATGGATCACGGATTCGTCTCAGGGTCATGCTGCTTGAAGAAGATCTTCCCAGCACGGGGGTTATTGATTTTGACCCTTGTGAAGATTGTAAAGAGTATTGCAGAAAAGTCTGCCCGGAAAAAGCATTTGATGAAAAGCTCTATTCAGCAGAAGAATACGGCCAGGAAGAACTGCCAGGAAGAACCGGTGTCTACAGCAGGATGAAATGTAATCTGCAAATGGAAAAGAATGCTGCGGATGGAAAAGAGGTCGAAATCGAAGACACAGGTAAAAAAGGGCATGAGGTGAGGCATTGCCGGCTGTGTGAGCAGGCCTGCCCGGTGGGAAGGTCTTAAAAGGTCGAAATTTCTTTACAGGCTTCAGGTAAGTTGATATGCAATTTCAGATCAAAGTTTTTAATTTATTAGGGCTAAGAGCATTCAAAATTACATGATATACAGAACCACACAATATGGAGACATTCAATTTTTATAAAATTATTATTAAAATGGTCAATCTGGATTTCAGTCCCTGTATTATCATTGGTATTGGCTATCTCGACTCATGCCGCTGGTGTAGAAGGTTCACGCCCAAAAAGTATTGAAGATATGAACCTTGATGTTGTACTGTTGATAACCTATATTTTGCTGGCATTGGTCTTTTCATTCCTCTGTTCAATTGCAGAATCGGTACTCTTAAGCATTACGCCTTCATATATCCAGGGGCAGAAAGAAAAACGACCTAAATATGCAGCGCTTTTAAAACGACTGAAACAAGATAATGTGGACCGGTCACTTGCGGCCATTTTAACACTAAACACAATTGCACATACTGTTGGTGCCATCGGTGCCGGGGCCAAAGCAACGGTCGTATTCGGAAGTACCTGGTTTGGCCTATTCTCAGCTGTTATGACGCTTTTGATCCTTTTTGTTTCCGAAATTATTCCTAAAACTATAGGCGTTATTTACTGGTCAAAACTCGTATATCCAATTTCATTTTTTGTGAACACTCTGAT
>JAHOYS010000108.1 GCA_019038815.1 Desulfobacterales bacterium
GCATTGGAATTTTTAAGTGCAATCTCCATGTAGGACGAAGAAGATTCAATCAAAAACAATTCACCGTCTTTGGCCTGTGAATAACTGGAAAATACTTTTTTGATCTGGATATCATTAATTGTCAGAACAAACCATCTGTTTTTAATAAATTGCCTATACTCTTTTTCTTCAAGATTTAAGGTTATATTGCCAAACCGGTCAATATGGATGACAGTTAACACCAGTGAAAGCGCTTTTCTTTCTATTCCGGGAAACTGATATTCAACACATTTTTCCAAAGATTCCCCTAAACAGGAGATATCTTCAAGCCCTTTTGAAATATGTGCAGCAACCGGGGCAAAAATATCTCTTCCGTGAAAGGTATTGGAAACCGGACCAGGAAAATAGGCCTTATTTGTAAGATGAATGATTTTTTTGATCTTATTTTCTTTGGCAGCCTGCCAGAGCACGCCGTTATCCGGACCAACAAAACTATAATCTCTGGTCTCAATGCAGATCCCTTTCCGGGCCGATCCCACACCTGGATCAACAATAACACAGAACACGGTTCCTTTTGGGAAATACAAACATGATACGGCCAAAAGAAAAGAAGCCTGGTGAATATCCTGCGGGTTTACTCCATGGCTCAGATCAATCACTTTTGATTCAGGATTGATTGAAGCGATAACGCCTTTAAGAACCCCTGCAAAAATATCTTGTTGCCCAAAATCAGTCAAAAGCACAATGGATCTGTTTTCTACCCCGGCCAAATTTAACGTCTCCCTTTTATTTGATATGGTATTTAAATCATAAATGCACTATACCAGGAACATAATAAATGTTTTATACCAAAGGAATTTAATAATGGCTATTGAAACGGAAAGAAAATTTCTTTTGCGTTACCTTCCATCCTCTTTGCTGGTTAACAGCACCCTTATCCGCCAAGGGTATATGACAAATAAAAAAGATAAGGTTATCAGGATTAGGCTCACAGGGGACAGCGCCTTTCTTACTGTCAAAGGTGCCACCCGCAATGCATCCCGAAAAGAGTATGAATATCCAATTCCGCAACAGGATGCAAAGGAAATGCTGCAGCTTTTCTGCAAAAAACCCTTAATAGAAAAAACAAGATATCAAATTGAATTCAAAGGCTTTGAATGGGTTATTGATCAATTTTCAGGCGATAATCAGGGGCTTGTTGTTGCTGAGATAGAGCTGGATTCAATTGATCAGCCTTTTGAAAAACCTGACTGGATCGGAAAAGAAGTCACCCATGACCTCAGATACTTTAATTCAAACCTGATTGAAACGCCCTATTCAACCTGGTAATAAAATATTTTAGTTCACCCACCTTTTTTTCCGAATTAAAGTATAGAGACTCACACATAACAGCATCATACAAAGGCTTAAATGGACAAGATCCAAAACAATAATTGAATTATGCCCGAAATGGATATTAGAAAGATTTTTTATAACCATTAAACCACCCGAGACAATTAACCCGGTAAGGATCACTATTTTGAAATACCCGGACCCGGTAATTCTATTCAATCCTGATCTGTTGAAAATAAAATCAAATAAAATATATATGACAAGGGCGATCAACACTGTGGCGGCAATGTAATGTATGATATGCGTAACGTAAAACTGGGCCAGCCACCCAAGTCCGGGAATATCCGCAATATAATACCGCTTGAAAATCGGCATCTGGCCAAAACCTGACAATGTAATAAAAAACAGGGTAACCGCATAAATATAGCCCCTCAGCTTTCCTGTAGTCTTCATTGGTTATCCTCCTTTGAACTCAAGTAAAACTTTCCAAATGCAGCAGCCAGCCCTGCGATGGGTGCAATAAGCATGGCTTTGGCAAAATTAGTTCCATCCGCCATCAAGTTTTTGACTTTATCTAAATGGGGTTTACCTTTTCCTGTTTCAATACTCTTGTTCAATTGTTCAAAAGGAACAGGAGAGACATAAATAGTATTGGTTCCGCCATTTTCATGTTCACCGTAAATATATCCGTTCATCTCTTTTGCAAGTGCGTGGGCCTTTTTTAAAATTTCACTTCTCGGGCCTATAGTTTGAACATCTTCAGGACAGGCTTCAATACAGGCCGGTACTTCTCCTTCTTCAAGCCTGTTGTAGCACCGGTCACATTTATACATAACTCCATTTCCTGCAAGAGACGGTAAAAGATCAAGGTAGATCCCTGTACCGGTTTGTCGTTCGGGAATATCCCATGGACAGACGGTTTTACATTTTGAACCACCAAGACAAATATCCGAATCAATCCTTGAAAGGCCGTTTTCTTCCTGTTTTGCCGCACCCCAGGGACAAAGCTTGACACAGGGAGGATTTTCACAGTGCATGCAACGTCTTGGAATGGTCAGTTCTATCTCCTCGCCATTGACCATGCCCGATGCATTCTGAATATAAAGCCAGTTATATGGGGTCAGGCGATCTGTCACATCTCTTTTATCAGACCAGTCCTGTACCGGTACTTTGCTTGTGGGATACATTTTTGGAAACGGTTTTTGGGGTTCAGGGTATTTGTCTGTATTTGCCTCCTGGCATGCGTAGACACACTCTTCACACCCAATGCATTTGCTGATATCAAGCAAGGTTACCAAAGGTTCTTTTGTTTCATGGGTTATGGATTTGGCAGCCCGGGCAATACCTGTGGTTGCAGCCACAGATCCTGCTGCCGTTATCGAGCCTTTTAAAAATGCCCTGCGCGAAATTTTAGAAGTCATTTTCCCTCTCTTTCTGATACTTCTTCACTCATATCATATGGTTTTTATGAATTCCTGAAAACTCATTTTGTCATAGCTTGCCGTATGAATATATTTTAAAATATGCAAAAATTGTTCCGGATTAACATATCCCGGGACACTGTTAATCTTTGAATTATCCGGTTTAAGAAACCACAGGGTCGGCAACCCCTTAACGTTCCATTGTGTGGCCAGTTTATTGTTTTTATCAGTATCCACTTTAACGCTGATGAAGTTATCTTTTAAATAATCCAAAACTGCTTTATTTTTAAATGTTGTTTTTTTAAGATCTTTACAATATGTACACCAGTCTGCATGAAAATATAAAAAAATATGTTTGTTTTGATTTTTTGCCAATTCCATACCATCTGCATATCCCTGCCAATCTATACTAGGACCGATGCTGGCCTGGGCAGACCCTTTCTCCTGAAATGAATCAATCTGTTCTCCGGGTTTCGAATTATTATAAATCACAATACCGATAACTGCGAAACAAATTAATGTAATAACAAGTATGTTTTCCTT
>JAHOYS010000260.1 GCA_019038815.1 Desulfobacterales bacterium
CTATGATCATGATTTTACTCCGTCTATTTATGGTAGTAGTTATTTGTATTTATTGAAGAATGGCTGTCGCCGAAGTATTTCATGCTGAAAAAACAGATAAGAACTTGTTTTTTTGTAGACCCGACCATGGCAGTTCTCCCAAATTCAAACATTATCTTCTCACTGATACAGGTACAACACATGGTATCTGTATCAGAGGGAAGTGGTCAGTACAAGAAAAAAATATCAGCTTTGAGACAGCTTGGGGAAACTTTATTAAAAGATTTTATAAAAAATTGAATTCCGGTGAAGACATCTCATTTGGTATGACAGAAGGGATTCAATAATCTAACGCTGGCTGGTCATCCGGGCCGTTATAGAGGAGTGTCAGCATGAAGATCTTAATTGTGACGCTTGGTACACGAGGTGATGTTCAACCCTATATCGCTTTGGGCCGGGCACTAGTGGAGTCTGGCAATGACGTCACCATTTGTACTTGTGCTCATTTTGAGCCCTTTATACGGGAATACGGTTTAGGCTATGCTTACGTTAACAATGATTTTATCGATTTCATGCATACACCAGAGGGGAAGATCCTCCTTGGAAATGCAGGAAGCGCCTGGGAAACCCTGGTAACTCTTGCGCGCATGATTCCAAAGTTCGGGAATCTCCAGGAGCGTCAGATGGCAGACGTATGGGAGGCGTGTAAGGACTCAGCTCCGGATCTGATTCTGTACCATATGAAGGCTCTTGGTGCGCCAGACTTTGCCGAGAAACTCGGAGTGCCATGCATGCTGGCTTTCTGGCTCCCATTGTTTGTGCCAACAACTCGATTCCCGGCGATGGGGTTCCCCGATCTTCCATTAGGACCCGGGTATCGCCGGCTGACCTATCAGTTCATTAGAAGGATGATGATTCTTTCAAGCAAGAGAGTCAGGAAGTGGCGCAAACAGCACGGGCTGCTCCCACGCAGTCCCGGTCTCAGGGGGCAGCTTCCGGACGGCTCCCCAATCCCGGCGTTGCATGGTTTCAGCCGACATATAATCCCTGCGCCGGATGATTGGGACAAGACTGCTACTGTGACAGGTTACTGGTTTCTCAACCAGGATGAGAACTGGAATCCTCCAAAATCCTTGACCGAGTTTCTGTCAAAGGGTAAACCGCCAGTGTACTTTGGGTTTGGAAGCATCTTCGGACGTGATCCCAAGCGTGTCACGCAGATAGTTCTGGAAGCAGTCCGCCGTACAGGAGTGCGAGCAGTTCTTGCCCAGGGTTGGGGTGGCCTTGAACCAGCTGATTTTGTACAATCAGAATCAATCATGTTTATTGAAGGGGCACCGCATAGTTGGCTCTTTCCGAAGGTCAGCGCTGTCGTGCACCATGGTGGATGTGGAACGACTGCCGCTGGACTGCTGGCAGGAAAACCGAACATTATTTGTCCGTTCTTCGGGGACCAGCCCTTCTGGGGTCGACACGTAGAGCGCCTCGGAGTTGGGCCGTCTTCAATACCACAGAAAAGGCTAACCGTTGAACGTCTCTGCCACGCTATTGACGTGGTGATGAATGACTCAACCATGCGCCAAAATGCTGCTGCATTGGGCAACCGTCTTCAAAAGGAGAACGGCACATCTAATGCGGTAGAATTCATAAATCATTGGATGAGCAATGAATTCGGTGGATACCATACGTAATTTCAGCAAGTGAAATGCTGCCGGATTATACCGATTATTTTTTGGTTAAAAAGAGAGAAATCGCTATGGATTTTCAAGCAATACTGGAAGAGATACACAAAGAGGTCCAACCTGTTATTTCCCATGGTAAAGTTGCTGGTTACATTCCTAAACTTGCCGCAGTCCCATTGGAAAAATTTGGTATGGCTGTTCAAACATTGGATGGTGATTTGTTTACCGTTGGAGATGCTGCAGAAAATTTTTCAATTCAATCTATATCTAAGGCCTATTCCCTAACTTTGGCATTAAAATTTATTGGTGAGGATCGCCTATGGCAAAGAGTAGGTCGGGAGCCTTCCGGAAACCCCTTCAATTCATTGGTTCAACTTGAATATGAAAATGGAATCCCAAGAAATCCATTTATCAATGCAGGGGCGCTGGTCATAGTGGATATCATTATTTCAAATTCTAAAAATCCGAGTCAGACAATATTGGATTTTGTAAGACAACGGTCTAATAATCCTGAAATTGATTTTGATGCTGATGTCGCAGCATCAGAAAAAAAGACCGGTTTTAGAAATTCAGCCCTTGCCAATTTTTTAAAAAGCTATGCCAACTTGGAAAACAGTGTGGATTCAGTCCTGAACACTTATTTTCTCCAGTGCTCCTTGAGTATGAATTGTATTGATTTGACAAAAAGCTTTTTAATGTTTGCCAACCATGGACTGTCGCCTTGGTCAGGAAAGCAGATCCTGTCAGAAAGTCATGCGAAACGAATCAATTCCCTTATGCTAACTTGTGGCACCTATGATGCTGTTGGCGATTTTGTATACAGAGTAGGCCTGCCCGGTAAGAGTGGTATTGGTGGGGGGATTGCAGCATTTATCCCTGGTAAATTGTCGGTATGTGTCTGGTCGCCAGGGTTAAATTCCCATGGCAATTCACTCGCCGGCACACTGGCCTTGGAGTTGTTTACCACCAAAACAGGGATGTCAATTTTTTAACCATACGTAATTCCAACACGCGACATGCTACGGTCAAGCCGTAGATGTTCAAAGTTAAAAATTGATCAGATATAGGGGTACGATACGTGAGAATTATTGGATTAGAGTTTGATTCGAAAAAAATGAATTATGTTGTTCTGCAAAGAACAGAATATGGGTATGAAATTTTAAATGCGAATCGTGTGATTCTTTTAGAAACTCGAGGAAGAGGCGCTTTAATCGCATTCCAAGATGCTGTTAAAGCGTTGTATAATTCTGCGAAGCCCGATTTCATAGGGATTAAATCAAAACCTGAGACGGGGCGATTACGAGCTGGAGCTGCTTCAATGAAAATGGAAGGTATCGCCTTAGCCAATGCGCCATGTGATGTAGACTTTGTCTCTGGAAAACGAGTGAACCAATCTGATGCTGCTGACAATAATTACTTTGGTTATTTACAGCCTGCTTTGAAAACAGCACATGCAGTACTGACAACTGTCGGTAATAAATGAAAAAGCAAAATCGAAAAGAAACTAAAGGAAATGAGCATGAACAATATCAACGTAGCAATTCTCAAGTTTAAAAGAAACAATGGGACAGTGAAAAAAGCGGTTGAAAG
>JAHOYS010000012.1 GCA_019038815.1 Desulfobacterales bacterium
CATTTTCCCATCCATTTAGGGGTCTGCCCGCCGCATGCCTGACATCTGAATGTAAATTTATCCTTTTTTTTCATTTAATTTTAACCCTGCCTGTCTCTAATTTATAAAATATAGAACCATATCATCTTGCATGATCCATATGACTCACTGGCAATCTATTCAACTCATCTTTATAAAACCGCCACTTTGGGATGAACCCGGTCATTAATGCAGTGAATCTGTTATTGTGCTTTCTTTCCAGAAGGTGAACCATTTCATGCACAACGATATATTCCAGATATTCGGGAGGCTTCTTAGCCAATTCCAGATTCAGCCAGATACGTTTTGCCACCCGGTTGCAGGTACCCCACTTGGTTTTCATCTTCTTGATTCCAAACTCATTGACCTGAATATTCATCTTTTTTTCCCACTTCTTTATTAGTAACGGCACTGTTTCTTTTAGTTTCCGTCTGTACCATTCATCTAAAATGGATTTCTTTTTTACTGCATCTGTTTCAGGTCTTACATAGAGTTCAATAGCGTTATGTTTTAAAATCACTTTTGGAGCAGCCTCTCTCTCAATTACCTCCAGCAAATAGCGCTTGCCGTTAAAGTAATGACTTTCCCTGTTTATAAATTCCCTTTGTGCTTCCCTTTCCTGATTTTTCAATCTGGTTTGTTGTTTTTTTATCCAGCCTAATTTTGAAATAATAAATACACGAATAGTATCCAAATCCAGTCTGTCGGGCGCTGAAATTCTAACCCTGCCTTTTGGGGGATAAACGCTCAAGTGAATATTCTTGATGTTTTTTTGCACCACATCAACGGTAATATTTCCTAATTTCAATTGTTCCATATCAGTATCACCAACATTTCCCATGGCTACTCCTTTATTATCTTCCAGTAACCGCCTTTGGCCGGACCTATGCGCTCAAGAATTCCATCTTTTTTCAAACGCATGATTTGCCATTCAATTCCTTTTTGTGTAATTCCTATTCTATTGGACATTTCCTTGATGGAGATGGAGGCATCCTCTAAAACCAGCTTCAAAATTTTCTCCCTAGTTTTCTCCCTAGTTTTCTCCCTAGTTTTATATGTAGTTTCCGGTGTGGCCTTCTCCTGCGAATCGGGAATGATTCCCTTAAACAACAGCATAAGACCGGATGGTTCGTAATCAAAAATTGGGGGATGAGCGCCATGCTGTTCACATTCATTATGCATTTTTTCTATCCCGCGTCCCCAGGCTTCAATTAGACCGGTTCGGAAAAAAGCATTGGCAATCAATGGATTAAACGGTTGAGACGAATGTTTTTCCAGCAATCGTTCAACTGTCCAGTTCTCGGGAAGACGTCCATTGTTCCAAAAATAAATTTTGTCTTCATAAACACTGATTTGAATAGGAACACCACTGCTGTAATCTTTGTGGATAATCGCATTAAGCAGGGCTTCCCGCAATGCCGGTGCGGGGAACAGATATTGTTCCACCCGCTGAAGGCCTTCATAACTGATATAGGCTTTCATGTATTTTGTCAGCAGCAGATCGATGGTCTGATCCACCTGCTGAAACAGATTGCCGTGAATCTCATCCTGATAGATCAGATCGGAATCTGTTTTGAAAAATCCTATTTTCACATAAGCTCCGGTGACGTACTGCTCAGGATCTTCATGGAACAGGAGCGCTACCGCCCTTTTCAGGTAAGCGCCTTCAACAAGATGCAGTTTTCTTAACAATGAATCCCTGTTTTCCTGTAATACCGCCTCTTCCAGCCGTTTGCTCCGCACTGCTTTTTCCGCGAAAAGCACAAACGCCTTTTTCTCGAGAGATTCGGCTGACAAATTCGGTACTGGAACCCCGTCCCAATGCAGGCCATATTTTTTCAAAAGGAAAGCGTCCAGGGCCGCGCCCTTGAGTTCCTGTTTGGTGCTTCCACTGCGATAATGGTATTGTCCCTTATAGCTTACCGGATAGGGATAGGCATCGACGTGGATTTCCAGAAAATCTTTCTCTTTTTCTGTTTTTAGATTCACATCAACGATAATGCCGAGGATATCCCTGACCTTGTTGGGAATATTTTCAAGAAGTTTTTTGACATTATCAACACCAATGACAATGCCTTTGTCGTTTTTACCGATAACAAGCGTTCCGCCAGCTACATTGGCAAAGCCGCAGATCCACTTGATGTATTCGTCCCGCCAGGACTTTTTCCATTCTATGTTCTGATTTTCCTTCATATCAGGCGCATCCTCCCTGTTAGCAGTTCCTGCATCATCCCCTGCTTTATCTGCTTGTATTCCCAAAACTTGGCATCACTTGAAACTTTAGCTTTAGATGTCCATTTTTGTGATTTGCGCATTAGATTTTGATCTTATTCGTCTGAGTGCATTTGCCTTGTTATTAGAAGCCATTAGCCGCCAAACTTATTGTATGATAACTCAATGTACTTCTTTGTTTCTTCAAATTCTTCTGGCGTTGAGATAGTGTCAGCACCACTATCAGAGTAATGTGTTATATATCCATAGTAGGTTAAATTCTGCTTATGATCTCTTACATAAAGCCAACCATCATGTTTTTGTGAGATTGGAGCATTATTAAAATATTGCCAAACATCTATATCTCCAAATCTTTTAGAACACCTGATAATTTGAGCAAATCGATTTAATATGGCGTAATTTGAAAGATAAGAATGAATAAGTGCAATAACAGTTGCAACAATACAGGACAGAAAAATTGCAGCAGGATCAATTACAGGTTTTCCTAAAAACAATTTTCCGATTAGTTCTTTATGATTATCTACAGATACTGATAGAATGCAATCTGTGACTAAGTAGCTCAATGTTGAATAAACAAATATCAGCAAGATTCTTGAGAAATTATCGTCTCTTTTCCTTACTATCAAATTATATGAAATAAATAAGGCTATAATACCAGGCAGGGAAATAATCATTAATTGGAATGTAAAAGTATCTAATTTCATTTAATACCTTTCTCTTTCTGATGCTTAACCATTAAGTGTAAAGAAATAAATCAATGATATTAACAATTGTTGGATTAAATCTTGATTTGTTTCATGTGAACAAAATATCATGTTTGCTTATAAAAAGAATTAAGTTTATTTTTAAAACAACTCAAAATACCATGACATGCCAGAAAGAACATGTAAAATAATATTCCAAATCCAGGTGCCTGTTTTTTTATGAGCTGATCCAGGCATAATAAAGGGGGCTTGTATTTTTACCCCATATCATCTAACTATGAGTTTTTTT
>JAHOYS010000212.1 GCA_019038815.1 Desulfobacterales bacterium
GTTCCGATCTGAACAATCTCACCCTCATACATGACAATAACCTGATCGGCAAATGTAAGGGCTTCCACCTGGTCATGGGTCACATACAATAAAGTGAGTTTTAGTTGTTCATGGACCTGTTTAAGCTTGCACCGCAGCTGCCATTTCAGATGGGGATCAATAACCGTAAGGGGCTCGTCAAATAAAATAGCCGCCACATCACGTCTGACAAGCCCCCGTCCCAGAGATATCTTTTGTTTGGCATCTGCAGTGAGTCTGGCCGCTTTTTTATTAAGGCTGTCTGTCAAATCAAGAATTTGTGCCACTTCCAGAACACGTTTCTCTATATCAATTTTATTAAATCCACGATTTTTCAAAGGGAACGCAAGATTATTATAGACGCTCATGGTATCATAAAGAACAGGGAACTGAAAAACCTGGGCAATATTTCGTTTTTCAGGTGGGAGATCAGTAACATCTTTTCCATCAAACAAGACCCGGCCTTTGCTGGGAGTAAGAAGGCCTGAAATAATATTCAGAAGAGTAGTTTTCCCGCAGCCGGAAGGTCCTAAAAGCGCATATGCGCCTCCATCCTTCCAAATATTATCAATCAATCGCAACGCATAGTCCGCTTCATTTTTTGGCTTAGCAATATAACTGTGAGCTACATTATCTAACGTTATCTTTGCCATTCATATCTCCTATTCACGGTGCATTTAAGCAGAAGCATTTACCGGCGATAAAATAAGTTCTCCGGATTTAGAAAAAATAAATAAATTTGCCGGATCAAGATAAAACAGGATCTTTGAGCCAATTTTTTTTGAATATACACCTAATTCCTGGGCAACAAGCTTTGTAGCGGCATAATTCACATGGAAAAATGTTTCAGATCCGTTTATTTCCGCCAGATCAAGAATTGCTTCTATTGCAATATCTGTTTTGTTTTGAGGATTTAAATGCAGGTGGTTGGAACGGACACCTGCGATGTATTCGCCGGATGCCAATGATTCCACATGCCCTGTCAAGGGGGTAGCCACATCCTGTCCCAGATGAAACCGGGATCCTTCAACATTACAATTAATCAAATTAATGGGAGGATCACTGAAAACTTCAGCAACTTTGATTGTAGCGGGTTTATGAAAGACTTCTGAAGTGATGCCGGTTTGAAGCACCCGCCCTTCATCGAGAACAACAATATTTCCACCAAGTTTCAATGCTTCTGCCGGTTCTGTTGATGTGTACACAACAATAGCATTCCTTTGTGCGAAAATATCCTGAAGATCAATCTGGAGTTCTTCACGAAGTTTATAATCCAGATTGACCAGTGGTTCATCAAGCAAAAGAAGATTTACATCTTTGACCAGGGCCCGCGCAATGGCACATCGCTGCTGCTGGCCGCCGGACAGCTCAATGGGCATTCTATCCAGCATGCCCTCAAGATGCAGCATTGCAGCAGCTTCTTTAACTTTGCTTTCGATCATACTTTTTGCCATCCCGGCAACTTTTAATGGAGAAGCGATATTATCATAAACTGTAAAGGAAGGATAATTGATAAATTGCTGGTAAACCATGGAAATGTTGCGCTTGCGAACAGATACTCCTGTAACATCCTTGCCATCGACAAATATTTTGCCTTTGGAAGGACGATCCAATCCAGCCAGAATTCTTAAAAGGGAGGTTTTACCGGCAAGTGTTCTGCCAAGAAATATGTTGATAGACCCGGAATCAAAATTTAAAGATATATCTTTTAAATATGTTTCATCAGCAACACTTAAGCTGATATTTTCAATTGAAATATTCATTGGGAACTCCGATGAAAAATAGGAACAATGTTTGCAAAAACAAATAGCATGCATTTACTAGTTCGGCAAGTAAAAAACCGAAAATTTTACCAAAATTTTTGAAACTTCACATTTGCGAATTTTTCCTATTGCTTTAGTGAGTATTTTAAATAAATTTTTAAATTCTGCTTTTTAGAATATCTTTCAACTCCTCTTTCATTAATGTTACAGGATTATTTTTCTGGGCCGTGACAGATACGATTTTATTGATATCATCCTTGGTGACTCCAAATTGACCCAGCAACGGAATTTTCAAAATTTCAGCCCATTCCATCAGGAGATCTGAAAGAGCTCTGGCATTTCCTATTAGATCATTTTTTTTTGTTTTCCCAAGTAATTTTCCCACATTGGCATATTTCAAAAGTGAATTGCCTTCAGGATCCAAGCAGATCAATGTTTCAATATTCTTTTGGGTGACCTGTGCAAGCAATGTCCCGCAAATGACGCCATGGGGGATGGGAAAGCACCCACCGACAACAGAAGCAAATCCATGGACTACACCAAGCCCTGCATTAGCCAGGGTTAGACCGGAAATATAGGATCCATAACAGATTCTGGTGCGGGCCTCCATATCAGTGGGATCTATTACTGCGGATTTTAAAACTGCGTCTCCCATAATGCGTAAGCCGCCCAGCACCAGTGAATCAGTCATTGGAGAGGCATTGGTGGAGACATAGGACTCTATCAACTGGGTTAGCGCATCCATGCCGCAGGCAGCGGTTATTCCCTGCGGACAGGATAATGTCAATTCCGGATCAACCACAGCAATATCGGGAACAAATTTTTCATGTCGAAGAGATTTTTTGAACCCGTTTTCGCCCACTTGACTAAGCACAGCATTTTGGGTTGCCTCACTTCCTGTTCCAGCTGTAGTAGGCACTGCAATGAACGGAATTTTTTTGCCGTCATGACTTTGAGTTCCCACATCTTCCAGATACGCTGAGACCGATTCTGTTTTGGTCAGCATGGCTGAAACAGCTTTCCCGGCATCAATCACACTGCCACCGCCAATAGCAATGACAACATGAATACTTTTTTTCTGATATATCCGAACTATTTCATCCACTCGGTTTGGTGATGGTTCTGCTTGGATGGATGAAAAATATATCTTGGCTGAGCTTTTTTTCAGAACATTTAAAAGGTGTTTATATCGATTGCTTTTTTTAAATGATTTACCACCAGAAATCAATAGCAGATTCTCTCCAAAACTATTCATCAGTTTGGGAAGTAACTTAAATTTACCTGCACCGAAATACAGATGAGTATTTGCAATGAACTTAAAATCAAAAGAATCCATAGACATCTCCTTGAAATAACCTCATTATTAAAAAATTAAATTATAATATGCTGTAATTTAAAACGATTCCACAATCATCTTGCACTTTCTTTAAAAAGGAGCCTCCCCAT
>JAHOYS010000198.1 GCA_019038815.1 Desulfobacterales bacterium
TAAAAGAGGAGAATATCATGGGCCAAAATTATTTTAATACCCTGCCATTAAGAAAACAATTGGAAGAGCTTTCCCAGTGCCGCTTCATGGATTCATCTGAATTCAACGGTGTAACAGCCTTGAAAAATAAAAAAATCGTCATAGTCGGGTGTGGTGCCCAGGGACTTCACCAGGGCTTAAATCTTCGCGACAGCGGCCTGGATATATCCTATACCCTTCGGGATGCCGCCATTGAAGAAAAACGACAGTCCTGGAAAAATGCCACAGAAAATGGATTTTATGTGGGAACTTATGAAGAATTGGTCCCCAAAGCAGACCTTTTAATCAACCTGACCCCGGACAAACAGCACACCAATGTGATTGAATCTGTCATGCCGCTGATGAAACAGGATGCGTGTCTGTCTTATTCCCATGGATTTAATATTGTGGAAGAAGGCATGCAGATCAGAAAAGATATCACCGTTATCATGGTGGCGCCAAAATCTCCCGGAACAGAGGTTAGAGAAGAATATAAACGGGGATTCGGGGTACCGACACTGATTGCCGTTCACAAGGAAAATGATCCGAGAGGAGAAGGAATGGAAATTGCCAAAGCCTATGCCGCAGGAACCGGCGGAGACCGGGCAGGCGTTCTTCATTCTTCTTTTACAGCTGAAGTAAAATCAGATCTCATGGGAGAACAGACCATTCTCTGCGGTGTTCTACAGACAGGTTCTCTGCTCTGCTATGATAAAATGATTGAAAAGGGGGTGGACCCTCAATATGCTTCAAAACTGGTTCAATATGGATGGGAAACCATTACCGAAGCATTAAAGCATGGCGGTGTTACCAATATGATGGACCGGCTTGACAACCCTGCAAAGCTCATCGCAAATGAACTTTCCAAAGAATTGAAAACCCTTCTTAAACCCATGTTTAACCAGCACATGGATGATATCATGTCAGGAAAATTTTCCCGGACCATGATGAAAGACTGGGCAAATGATGATGCCGACCTGCTCAAATGGAGAGAAGAAACCGCCCAAACCGCTTTTGAACAATCAACCTCAACTGATCAGGACATCCTTGAACAGGAATATTTCGACAATGGTATTCTAATGGTTGCTTTTGTGAAAGCCGGTGTCGAGCTTGCCTTTGACACCATGGTCTCAACCGGTATCGGTAAAGAATCCGCCTACTATGAATCACTTCATGAACTTCCCCTGATTGCAAATCTCGTTGCAAGAAAAAAACTTTATGAAATGAATGTGGTCATCTCAGATACAGCTGAATACGGATGTTATCTTTTCAACCATAAAGCTGTGCCATTGCTCGCAGGTTTCATGAAAAAACTGGATACGGATATCATCGGCAAAGGGCTTGATATTGAAAATAATGGTGTGGATAATGCTAAACTCATCAAGGCCAATGAAGCCATCCGCTCCACTGGTGTTGAATGTATTGGAAGAGAACTGCGCACATATATGGGGGCCATGAGACCCATTTATTAAAGCGGCACAAACCATTCATTCTTTCTATATGCCTGGTCCTGGCTTTTTGCCACCAGTTCGCCGGTATTTTTATTATAAATTTTAATATTATATAATGCTGTTCGCCTGCCGTTATGTTCCTCTTTTGCCTCTGCTACCAGATGATCTCCCGGATATGTGGGTTTTAAAAAACAAATGCTCACATTCAGGGCAACCGCAATTTTTCCGTGGGAATTGCATGCGGCTGCAAATGCCATATCACTGATGGCAAAAATAATACCGCCATGTGTTGTGCCGTGAAAATTGGTCATATTATCATTAACGATAAGGGACACACGGCTTTGCCCTGGTTTAATGATTTCCACTTTTGCCCCAAGATAATTGGCAAACGCATCTTTTTGAATGTGGTTATTGATGGTTTGCTGACGGATTTTATTATCCATATAATCCCCTGTTTGTTGATTTTCTTTAAACTAAAAATTTTCAGAAGGCTTTTTTAAATAAAATGAAAAAATCATCCCTGTAAAAGAGATGCCGCCGGCAATAAGAAACGGAAGTGTAAAAGAGTTGCTCACATCTGCAAGATACCCTCCCAGAGCCGGCCCTATGGATTGACCGATTCCAAAGAAAAGGGTTATAAACCCCAGTCCGGCAGGAGCCAGCCTGGGACCCACAAAATCTCCGGCTGTGGCTGCCATAATGGTTGGGATGCTCCATGCGGTTAAACCAAAAAGAACAGCTGACAAATAAAATCCGGCTTCAGACTTGAACAGCGCATAAACGATATATGAAATCCCAAGTACAAGATAGGCCAGTGCTGCACCTTTACCCCGACCGATCCGGTCTGATATGCTTCCCCAGATCACACCGCAAAAAATGCTTAATCCTCCGACTGTGGCCCATAAACCACCTGCCCATGCCGCTGTGCAGCCCATCTCTTTAACCAGGTAAGCAGCAAAAAAAACAATATAAATAATATAGGACAGGCCGTAAAAAAAATAAACAATTCCCAGATACCAAAGTGCCTTCATCCTGTAGACTTTACTCCAGTTCAGAGAGGAGACTTTATTATTTGATGATGCATTCCGGATATCGCTTTTTTCTTCCTGCCCCACCGGAAGTAATCCTTTGTCTTCGGGATGATTCCGTAAAAATAAAAATACAATACCGGCTACCAGAAGAACACAAGATCCCAGAATGTACCATGAATACCGCCAGCCATCTGCTCCATATGAAGTCAGAATAAACGGTACGATTATCCCTGATAAAAATGTTCCCAATCCAATGCCTCCTGAAACAATCCCGGTGGCAAATCCACGCTTGTTAACGGCAAACCAGGCCGAACCCAGAGCCATGGCAGGCACAAAAGCCGCACCATTTCCAAGACCTGTTAACAACCGCATGGAAAAAGCAAAACCAAATGATTCAGCCAGACCCGTAAGTATCATGGTGACTCCCATGAGGGCCAAAGCAAAAGCAATGACTGTTCTTGGGCCGAACCTGGCCGCCAGGAATCCGCCAATGATAGCCATGGATAGATAACCGATAAAATTTCCCGTCCCCAAAAGCCCCAGCTGAGTATAATCGAAATTCAGCCCGTCCTTCATGGCCGGCAGTAAAATTGTATACGCCATTCGTCCAAAACCATGAGCAGCAACTGTTGTAACCAGTCCCATGAAAATTACAATCCATCCGTAATGTATCTTCTTTTCCATATATTTATCCTTTATCTGATCCTCCCAAA
>JAHOYS010000048.1 GCA_019038815.1 Desulfobacterales bacterium
ATGATCCGGGATATTGTGGAATTGACGGTAAATAATTTAAGGGCAAGGCAGCAGGAAGAAGTCCAGGAAAAAGCCGCTGAAATTGCCGAAGAAAGGATTCTTGATATTTTGCTGCCCCCGTCTTCTCAAAGTGGTGCTGTTATTTCAAATGACATTGACATCATTGCGACCGGGCAGAAAGGTGAAGAAAACAAGCCCAAAGCATCCACCCGGGCAAAACTGAAAAAAATGCTGAGAGCCGGGAAACTGGATTCAAGACAGATTGACCTTGAGGTGCAGGCTCAATCTTCTCCCATGGTTGAAATTTTTTCCAATACGGGTATTGAGGAGATGGGAATTAATGTCAAGGATATGCTGGGAAACCTGATGCCCAAAAACACCAAGCGCCGCAAAATAAAGATTAAAGACGCCATAAAACTTGTGACAGGGGAAGAAGCCGCCCATCTTGTGGACATGGAGCAGGTAAAGACAGATGCCGTCAATATGGTGGAACAGGCCGGGATTATTTTTATAGATGAAATCGATAAAGTCGTGGGCAAAGAAAAGAGTTACGGGCCTGAAGTTTCAAAAGAAGGGGTTCAAAGAGACCTTCTGCCCATTGTTGAAGGAAGTTCTGTGCCGACAAAATATGGAATCGTGAAAACAGATCATATTCTGTTTATCGCTTCAGGTGCCTTTCATATTTCAAAGCCGTCAGACCTGATCCCGGAGCTTCAGGGTCGGTTCCCCATAAGGGTGGAACTCAACTCTCTGGGTGCCCATGAATTTACAAGAATTTTAACAGAACCTAAAAATGCACTTGTGCTTCAATACATTGCCCTGTTAAGAACAGAAGGTGTGGAAATTGAGTTTACGCCAGATGCGGTTGACAAGATTGCAGCCATTGCCGTGGAAGTCAATTCTTCAACAGAGAATATCGGTGCCAGAAGGCTTCATACCATTCTGGAAAAACTGTTGGAAGATATTCTTTTTAAAGCGCCTGATATAGAAGAAAAAAAGATTGTAATTGATGCATCTTTTGTGGAAAAACAATTGATGAACATTGTTGAAAACGAAGATTTAACAAGGTATATCCTATGACAAACAATGTTGCTGACATACTCATTGAGGCGCTTCCGTATATAAAAAGATTTTCCGGTAAGACCATTGTAGTCAAATACGGTGGTCATGCAATGGTGGATGAAAATCTGAAAAAGGATTTTGCCAATGACATCACCTTGTTAAAATATATCGGGGTGAATCCGGTTGTTGTTCACGGGGGCGGCCCCCAGATCAATAAAGTTCTGGATTCCATGGGGATTACGTCTAAATTTGTCCGGGGTATGAGATATACCGATGATGAAACCATGGATGTTGTTGAGATGGTTTTAGGCGGCAAGGTCAATAAGGATATTGTTGCAAGAATTAATCGGCAGGGAGGAAAAGCTGTTGGCCTGACCGGAAAAGACGGGATGTTGATTACAGCAGAGAAGATGACCATTTTTTATCAGGAAGATGAAAGCAAACCGCCTGAAATCATAGATCCCGGCATGGTTGGCAATGTGTCAAATATTAATCCTGATATTATTCATACCCTGACAGCTAAAGGATTTATTCCCATTATTGCGCCGGTGGGTGTGGGCAAAAACGGTGAAACATATAATATCAATGCTGATTTTGTTGCATCAAAAGTAGCATCGGCTTTGAATGCAGAACGCCTGATACTTGTAACCGACGTGGATGGTGTGCTTGATGCGGATAAAAAACTGGTTTCTTCCATGAATGCGGCAAGTATTCAAAAAATGATTGAAACAGGGCATATTAAAGGCGGAATGATTCCCAAGGTTGAATGTGGTCTGGATGCTTTGAAAGACGGTGTAAAAAAATCGCATATCATCAACGGAAAACTGTCCCATGCCGTATTGCTTGAGTTGTTTACCGATTCCGGTATTGGTACCCAGGTTTTTGTAGACTGATTTTTAAAATATAAGAGGGTTAAGCGTGGATTCGATTAAAAAAACAGATAATTTTGTATTCCAGACCTATCTGAGACAGGGCAAAGCATTTGTCAGGGGAGAGGGAACCTCTCTCTGGGATGAGGATGGGAAAGAATATACAGATTTTTTAGCCGGGATTGCGGTCTGTAGTCTGGGGCACTGCCATCCTGAAATCACAGAAGCGATAAGCAGGCAGGCGGCAACCCTTGTTCATGTGTCCAATCTTTTTTATACCATGCCCCAGGCAGATCTGGCATCAAAATTGTGTGAGAAAAGTTTTGCCGACAGGGTATTTTTTGCAAACTCAGGTGCAGAGGCCAATGAAGCGGCCATAAAACTTGCCAGGCGGTATTTTCAAAAAAAAGGAGATAAGAACCGGTTTAAAATTATCACCATGGAACAATCCTTTCACGGGCGGACCATGGCCACTTTGACAGCCACGGGGCAGGATAAAATTAAAGACGGGTTTTATCCGCTTCTTGAAGGATTTTCTTATGTTCCCTTTAATGATATAGAGGCCTTGAAAAATGAAATTGATGAAACAGTCTGTGCCGTCATGCTTGAACCGGTTCAGGGTGAAGGCGGTGTCATCCCGGCAGATCCTGATTATCTGAAGGCGGTAAGAAAGCTTTGCAATGACAATGGAATTTTGTTGATTTTTGATGAGATTCAGTGTGGCATGGGAAGATGCGGGACTCTTTTTGCACATGAACTTTACAGTGTAACACCGGATATCATGACCCTTGCAAAAGCCCTTGGCAACGGACTTCCCATCGGCGCCATGATGGCGACTGCAAACGCTGCAACCGGGTTTGATTTTGGAAGCCATGCTACAACCTTTGGAGGAACACCGCTTGCCACGGCAGCCGCCCTGGCGGTTGTGAATATTATCAGCCAGGAAACGTTTTTAGATCAGGTCTGCCAAAAAGGTCAATATTTTAAAGACAAACTTGAGCAGCTCAAAGAAAAACATTCAAGGATACTGGCTGTCAGGGGAGAAGGTCTTTTGCTCGGCCTGGAAATTGGACTGGAAAAGGATAAGGACGCAGGTTTTTTTGTTGGAGAATTATTTAAAAAAGGCTTTATAATAAATGGAATCCAGGATAAAATTTTAAGGTTTGCACCACCGTTGATTATTGAAGAAAATCAAATTGACAGACTGATATCGGCACTGGACAGCCTTTTATAA
>JAHOYS010000074.1 GCA_019038815.1 Desulfobacterales bacterium
ATTGGGAAGTTGATTTTTATCTGGGCCGGTCTGCTTTTGAAACAGGGAATTACGAGATGTCGGTCATGGCATTTGAGCGCTCTCTTATCACAAATCCCAAGGCGGTCCGGGTAAAACTTGAGATGGCAAGGGCCTATCAAAAACTCGGGGTCAATAACATGGCAAGGAAATACTGCAATGAAGTCCTGCTTACAAATCCGCCCGAAACAGTGAAACAGAATATAGAAAAATTTCTTGTCTATATCGACAAAACAGAACAGCGGCATTTTTTAAGGGCCACTGTTACAGCCGGAGTTGACTGGAATGACAATGTATGGGCAAGTCCGACCAGCAGTATCATTGATACGGTCCTTGGGGAAGTGACTTTAATCGGAAATTCTGCTGCGAAAAAGCATGACTGGATTGTCAACACTTCGGTACAAGTGGACCACACCTACAGCTCTTCTTATAAGGATATGATGTGGGGAACAACCGGTACGGCTTACAAAGCCGTATATAATAAAGAAAGCGATCTGGACATCCTTTATCTTGATATCGACAGCGGGCCTCAGTTCATTTTTGGTAAGGACATATCCGGTATTTCCTTTGTGGGTGATTATATTGAAATTGAAGAAAAAAAATATCAAACCTCAGCCGGCATCAAAGTCTTTTACCGGCACATGTTTACCCCCTCCATGTCCATTGCTGCCAATGTCCAGCATAAAAGAAAATTTTATGAACAAAATTCCAACAGAGATGCCGGGAATGTTGCGGTTTCTTTTGACACTACGTATCTTGTCAAGAACACTTGGTTAAATCTCTCCCTTGCTGCTGAAAAGGAAAAGGCCACCGATGATGAGTTCAGTTATAAACGGTATGCAGCCAAATTATCACTCAGCCGGGAACTACCCTGGGATGTCACGCTGTTTGGCAACTATGATTTTGCCTATTCCAGGTATAGCGGCATTGCCACCCTGTTCACGGAAAAGAGGAGGGATTATGTCCATCATGCAGGGTGTGGCCTGAAAAAAAGATTATGGGAATCATCAGACAAGGGGAAAAGCCTTGCAGTGGTGCTCAAGTATCAATATACTCGTGCCGATTCTAATATTGATCTATATGAATATCGGAAAAACCTGATACAAACATTTTTTGAGTATCGCTTTTAACCGGGAGGAAGCGGATGCCAAACAGATTTATAATCACATCTAAGTTCTTCACATTCATTTTTTTCTTCATGGTTACCAGTTTTCCGGTATTGGCCCAGGCTGATACCCCGGAAGCCATTGGCAAAATTGTTGCTTTGAGAGGGGTGGTATCGGCTGTCTCCAAGGATAATCAGGAAAGGCGCCTTAAGCTGAAAGATCCTGTCTTTCTGTCTGAAACCATTAAAACCAAGCAGGGACGTGTTCAGCTCATGTTCAAGGACAACACCCTGATTACCCTCGGTCGCAATACAGAGATGCTGATCCAGGAGTATCTCTGGAAACTCGGAGATAAGAACTCTGCCATGAAAACCATTATCAAGGAAGGCAGTTTCCGTGTCATGGGAGGAGCCATCACACGGGATGCACCTGAAAATTTTAAAACTCAGACCCCCGTCGCCACCATTGGTATTCGCGGATCCATGTATGCCGGGATGTTCAGAGGTGGCATTCTATCTGTTATGTTCCAGGGTGGGCGAGGTATTTATGTGGCTAATTCATCCGGCACCGTTGATATTGATACATCGGGATTCGGCACCATTGTCAGGGGAGCAGGGGATGCCCCTGAAAAGCCACGAAGATTTGATCAGGACGACCTCATCGAAATTGAAGGTGCCCTGACAGCTGATACAGATACCCATGATCAGGATGACAATACATCCGGTTCCGAATCAGATTCAGGTGAGACAGGCATCAGTTCCGTTACAGAGTTCGACCAAAATGATGCTGGTGATGACACGGGGCCAGTGTCAGGACAGGATGACACTGATGAGGGATCAGAGTCCCAAAGTGATATATCCACAATCGAGGCAGACGTAGTATCCTCAATCATGGCAGATGCAGTAGCCACTTATCCCAGCGATACCCAGTCCTCTGAAACTCTCAGCACAACTGAACAGACAATAGTTGATATGTTACAGGAATTTGGTTTTTCAGGTTCCAGATCAAGCGTTGTTCCCACCACCGGGATTACAACATATAAAGGCCGTTTGGACGACATTGACGGTACAATAGAAGAAAATGATATGGTGGTTTTCGTCAACTGGGAAAACAAACGCCTTTTCGCTTTTGACAGCAATTCAAATTCTACACATTTCATTACCAATGGATTTGGTTTTGGTGATGTGAACACAGATGGTACCATAGATAATGTGGTGATACTTGGCACTGCTTCTGACAATACAATCAAAGCCATGTCCGGATCGGAAATATTCGGGCAGTTCTACGGATCAGGGCCGGATGCATTGGGGATGGCAATGGAGGGCAATGACATCGACGTCCAGGACCAGACCATAGTACACCCTTGGGCAGATTATCTTGCTGCAGTAAAAGACAGCACCGGTACCAGTGATACAGGCTTGGAAACCTGGAAAGGCTTTTTTATCGGTGTGACCGAAGACATGGCCGATCCCAATAACAACAGAAGGGTTTTTATAAACAAAGACAATACTTCTACCAGTGCTTCCGGGAATTTTGCCCTTACCATTGACAAGGACAATGGCCGGATATCCGGAACCCTTGAAGGGGTTGATTTTATAGATTCTACCGACAATAAACTGCAGTCACTTACCATCGGCAGTGCCACTGACAACAAATCTTCGGTATATATTTCAGATTCCTATGTTGGAGCCACCCTCAGTGGGACCGATTCAGTCCAGGAAGGCGGCGGTGTCGGAGGTCTGAAAGATCATGGGAATTATCTCGTCGCCTCCACAGAAACAGCACTGGACGATCTCGGCAACACTGTTTGGGGATACTGGGAACTTGCTTATGAAGGTCCCACCAGCGATCGGGATTACCATCTGCACGTGCCGGGGTCTTTGTGGATTGCAGGTGTCCAGACTCCTGCCGGCAGTGTTCCGGGAGGATTGAATGCCACCTACACTGGCTCGGCCAAAGGGATTAAGTTTGATAAAACAACCCAGCAGAGCATGCTTGCAACCGGTATGGTTTCTTTGATGATAAATTTTGGAGGATCG
>JAHOYS010000094.1 GCA_019038815.1 Desulfobacterales bacterium
AATATAATTTAACAATCTTAAAACAAATTTTTATTAATATCCATTTTCCCATGTAAAATACCTATGATATCAATATGGTTACCAGATTGTAGATAGAAAACAATGTGTTTTTTAACAGGAAATGAATAATAACTAAGATTGATTTCGGGTCTTTGCCTTCCAAGTTCCGGGTTAGCAGCAAGTCGTTCAAGTTTGCTCTCAATATCCAAAAGATATTTTTCCGCCCGCTTCTCTCCCCAATTTTCAATTGTATAGTTCCAGATTTCCAGCAAATCAGATTTAGCCGCAGGAGTGAGGCGATAATCAGACATTTTTTGCCTCTGTAATAATATCACTTACAGACTGACTAACAAACTTTCCCTGTGCAGCTTGAGAAGCACCAACTGCCAATTTTTTTTGTAACACTTCAAGTTTCATATACTGTACCAATTTCTCATTACTATCCCAGAAACGCAAAGCATCACGTATTACCTCGCTGGCGTTGTTATAATAACCTGATGCTACTTTTTGTCTTATACCAGCTTCAAGTTCTGGCGTTAATGAAATATGCATATTACACCTCCTTGCATATATAGATTTAAAAAAGACTCAAACTTTCTTTATCTAACCAACATTACGGTTAACAATAATCATAACATTAATACAAACATTGTCAATCTTTGTATGCTCGCATAAGAATTTCAACAACAAAAATGCTGCGGATAAAACCGCAGATTTTGGATGTTCATGGTGTCTGCGGCATTGCGATGATTTCATTAATTTCACCGTTCGGTGAAGAAGCTTGACAATCAACAAATTTAACTGTACGGTGAAATTCAATAAATGATCATGATTTTTAACCGTACGGTTAAGCTGAGGTCTTATATGAAAGAAAAAATAGAATATCCATACCGTGTCCGTTTAGTTAAATACTTTGGAAAAGCCATTCAAGACACCCGAAAAAAGAAGATGATGAGGCAATCAGATTTAGCAGATATTACAGGCACAAGTGTGAAGTTCATTAGTGATGTAGAAAGAGGAAAAGAGACGATACAGATGGACAAAACTTTTGTGTTACTTCGCGCTTTAGGTTTAAAACTATATGTAACACCACATTCAATTGAGAACGAAAAATGACAGGCCGATTACAAATCATATGGAACAAACGATTGGTCGGCACATTGGATCGTCACAAAAAAAGCAGAGTAGTCTTTCAATATTCTCAAAATTGGATAGAAAACGAAGCTTCGCCTGTTTCTCTTTCACTTCCTTGTAGAAAAGAAAAATTTGCTCCGGCTGTCAGTACAGCTTTTTTTGAAAATCTTCTTCCGGAAAGCAACGCAAGAACGGTATTGGCTTTCCGTCACAGATTTGACAAAAAAGATACTTATGCCTTTTTAGAAAATTTTGGAGAAGATTGTGCGGGAGCACTTTCTGTCATACCTGAAGATCAAGAACCTGATTTTACTCCAGGCCGATACGAAAATATTACACAAGAGTTGATAGAGGCTCTTGATAAAATGCTGCTTGATCCTGGGAGATATAAATTATATCCGGAAATGAACCATGCTAAACTTTCTTTGGCCGGAGCACAAGACAAGCTGCCGGTTTATATTAAAGGAACTCAATTTTATCTACCCAAAAATTCAGGATCAGCTACTACGCATATCATTAAACCAATTAACGCCGGTTTTACCGATATTCCAAGGAATGAAGCCTTTTGTATGGAATTGGCACAGCGATCAGGTTTTTCGGTTCCTAATTCAAAAATCATGAAAATTGGTGGCCATGAGTTGTTTGTAGTGGATCGATATGACCGTCAGGAAATAAACAAAGAAATTGTTCGCATTCACCAGGAGGATTTTTGTCAAGCGATGGGGTACCCTGCTGAACGAAAATATCAAGAGACGGGTGGTCCCGGATTTGTAGAATGCAGAGAATTAATTGATGAATACTTGTCAAATCAAGGCGTAATAAACAGGCTCCTCTTCATACGTATGATGATTTTTAATTATATTATTGGTAATCATGATGCTCATGGTAAAAATTTCTCTATTTTACATATCAATGGCTTTGAATTAGCACCGTTTTATGACTTGGTCTCGACTCAGGTGTATCCTTTGGACAATAAATTTGCGATGGCGATTGGCCGAACTTTCAGGCTTGATCGGATAAAAGAGCATTCCTTTGAAGTATTCGCCAAGGACATGAATGTTCGGCCAAAATTGCTAACATCATTAATAAATGAAGAGTGCAAAGCTGTTGAAAATGAAGTGGATGGTTTAATAGCAGACCATGAGAGGAATTATGGTGAATCAGAGATTTATGAAGATTTAAATGAAATCATAAAATCAAACATCGTTCAGTTGCATAATTTTTTCAGGTAGATGCATATAAATGAACTCTACCACTACCCTGATATGGATTATTATTTTAATTTTACGTTAATGAAAGAATAATTATGCTTGATGATTTTTTATTAAACAAAAATTTCAGGGTAAAAGAAAAAACTCTTTGCCTGCCAGATAAAGTTGAAATAAAAATATTTGACTTTGAACCTAATAATCCTGATCCTGAAAAACCTATTATTGTATTTGTTGCAGGCTGGATATCATTGATCAATGGCTGGAAAGATGTATTGAGTACCCTTGCGCCAAAATATAGAATTCTTTATGTTGAAACACGGGAGAAAAGAAGTGCAAAATTCCCAAATATGAAAACACCAGATATGAAAAAAATTGACCTGTCCATTGAACAGATGAGCCGTGATATAGATGCATTAGTTGGTGAAATGGTGCCCAGGGGTCAACCATTCTATTTTGCCGGAAGTTCAATGGGAGCTACCGTGATTCTTGATTATCTTGCAATAAAAAAGAGGCGGCCCGTAAATTCTTTTCTGATTTCACCTATTTGTGATTTTCCATTTCCAGGCTGGATTTTGTTTATAATAAAATTTATCCCGGCCATATTATACAATGTAATAAGGCCTATATTAAAAGCTTATTTGAGTTATTTCAGGTTGGACATGAAAAATGAACCTGATCAGGTAAAAAAATACTGCGGAACTATTGATGCTGCCGAGCCTGCCAGGTTAAAAGCAAATGCTTATGCAATTAGAAATTACTCTTTATGGGAAAAATTATCAGATATCGAATCTCCTGTTGTGATTATCG
>JAHOYS010000246.1 GCA_019038815.1 Desulfobacterales bacterium
AATCTTCAAGTCCGAAGTACAAATGCCGGGGTAATTGAATTCTACAAAACTATCGGGTTTAAAATTGACGATGTAGTGAGTTTTGGCAAACGTCTGGAACCAGATCAAAGGTTTCCTTTCATAAAAAGGAATGATAATAAGGTGGAATGAACTGGTTTGTTATTGCACTGATATCGGCCGTCACCCTGAGTTTAAGGGAATTTGTCGTAAAAAAGGCCGGTAAAGAGCTTTCTCCAGCGTTCATGAGCTGGGGACTTAATTTTTTCATGTTTCTCATCATTCTTGCCCTTAATGTTATTTTTTTAAATTATCACACCATCACAATATCATTTGTAGGGGTTTTAATTGTTGCGGCAATTCTGGATTCCCTGGCAACGGTATTATACCTTTGGGCCATTAAAGAGGGAGATCTTTCAAAAGTCATCCCCATGCTCTGTTTCATCCCGGTAGTCCAGCTGTTTGTAACACCAATACTTATCCATGAAAATTTATCACTGATTGGTGTTTCAGGCGTCCTGACAGTAGTGTTTGGATCTTATATCCTCAATATTGAAACATGGGACGGTGTTTTATCTCCGGTTAAAAATGTTTTCAAGGATAAAAGCTCCATGGTGATGCTGGCGGTAGCCTGTATCTGGGGTGTGAGTTCAAGCTTTCATAAAATTGGTGTGAAACAGACCGATGCATTGTTCTGGGCAGTGTCTGAGATTGGCCTGATCTCCCTTATTTTATTTCCGTTTGCTGTCTGGTCGGATAAGGGCAATTTTTCTTTTTCCAAATTAAAAAAGACACTGTGGCCGGCTTTTTTCAGCACATTAACTGTTTTATCATATTATACTGCCATAAGCCTTGGGCCGGTGGCATATGTATCTTCGGTAAGGCGGCTGGGCGTATTGCTCACTATGTTGATCGGCATTCTGGTTTTAAAGGAAAAAATCAAAAACCTTAGTTTTGCAGGTGGCATTATCATGATCACAGGGGCAGCAATTATCAGCCTGTTCGGATAAAGCTATTCGGTTTTTAATTTTTTTATATTATCCCTGGCAAATGTAATGGATGGATCGATTTTCAGGGCCATTTCATAGTATTCGACAGCAAGCTTGATTTCTCCCAGTTCCCTGTAGTTTGAACCGATATTGGCATAGTTGATGGCAAGGGAGGGGTCCACTTCAAGCGCATTTTCAAAACAGGTAATGGCAGCTTTATGATTTTTTTGCATAAAATGACAGAATCCCATGGTGTTAAACATATCCGGGCGCTGCTCATCAATTTCAAGGCCTTGTTTGCAGATCGCAATGGCTCTTTCATATTGTTCAAGATCTTTTAAGCATGCCCCCATGTGAGAATAGATATCAGGCATATTCAGCTTTACAGGATCTCTTTTCAGCGCAGTTTCAAACTCTTTTAAAGCGGTGGCCTGGTCATAAACAGCGTTGAGCATCAGGCCCTTGTAAAAGCTTGTATAATATTTGCCGGGTAAGGCCTTTTCCAGATCATCCAGCCTTGAAAGCGCCTGGACAGGGTCAAAACTTTCAGTGATTAATCTGGCGGAAAACATACCCACGCTCGCGGCAGCAGCTCTTTCCCTGAAATGTGCGCCGGGAATGATTGTATAAAATGCCGGAACCTCAAGAGCTTCATGCATGGTGCTGATGCCAAGAACCTGATAACCTTTTTTGTCCAGTATTTGTATAAGATTTTCCACCTCGGTTTTAATATTATTGTTTGAAAGGTCAGGTAATGTATCTATGTTGATCATTTTTTCAGGATGGGTGATAAATTGGGCATCTTCAATATTTGTAAATTTTGGCAGGCCGCTGGCCACATAATTGGAGCCTGAATTAAAGTCTCCGGCAAGCTGGGCTGTTTCCGTAAGGGCACGGCTCATGGCTTTCTCAGGGTCGGGCGATGTTCCTGCTGTCCAGACGATTTCACTCATGCGGGGAAAGGTAACAGGGTCCCAGGCAAGGATGCCGATGGTGGGTATTCCAGTATCCATAGAAAAGTTAGAAGCATATACTTTAATGCCTTGTTTTTTATATTTATTCAGCATTTCAATGACCAGAGGATCAGTAAAAGAATCAAGATTGATGCCGGGAACATTTAAGGTTTCATGGCTGACAATGGAAGATGTATGACGTTCGACAAGCTCGCAGAGCCCCTGGCTTAATGCTTCTTCCGTACAATTCCCGGCGCTGGGTCCGTTAAATTCATTAATCATGTAAAACCAGTTAAAGGGGATCAGAACTTCTTGTTTTTTTGTCAGATTATATCCTCTGGTCCATTTTAAGGGCAGCTCATCAAAGATTTTTTTTACTTTTAACGCGTCTTCTTTGTTATCATGGACAGACTTAATGATCTGTTCGTAGGAAAGTGCTTTTTCTCCCAGCTCTTTTGAGGTTGAATAAAAAAAGTTTGTCTCTTTTTTCATAAAAGAAAAAAAGCTGAATCGTTCTGCAAGTTCCATCACTGCACTGGCTTCTGCCTGCTCAGGCGTACCGCCTTTGCCCATCTGTTTTTTGGTTCCGACTACATTTTGGGCGTCAGTGCCGCATTCACTGAAAAAAACCGGTATGCCCAACCGTCCGTTATCAATCCTCCGGGTCCGGTTTAAAATATCAAGATTCAGTTTGGCTGTTTTTTCTTTAAATCTTGTCACAGTCTCTTCCGGCGATACGATCTTGTCCTGGTCATATGTATAGCCTTTATGGGCATTATTTAACTCAATTTTATAGCTCATGAATTGTCCTTCATACGGTTTTTATAACTTGCTGACACGCTCTATCGTGTCCCCGACTTTAATTGTTCCTCCTTTGAGGATCTTAGCAAATACACCTTCTTTGGGCATAATGCAATCCCCGGTCCGATAATATATAGCACATTTTTTATGGCATTCTTTTCCGATCTGGGTGATTTTTGCAAGCGCTTCATCCCCGAGTTTGAAAACCTGGCCGACGGGCTGGTTTTTCCAGTCAATCCCGGTTGTGGCAATGTTTTCAGCAAAATCCCCAAAGTTTAGTTTAAAATCCTCATTGCCGGCATTTTCAATGCTCTCCGAAGCTAAAAAGCTCAGTTGCCTGTGCCAGTCGCCTGCGTGGGCATCGTCTTTGATCCCGTGGTTTTCAATCAGTTCTGCTTTTT